>JAJQAJ010000039.1 GCA_021203865.1 Clostridia bacterium | reverse complement strand
CAAAAAAAGAGGAGCTTATACTCCCCCGGCTGCGAAATGGCTCTGACATATCCGCCGTCATTTCAGCAAATCGGAGAGCGTCCTGCCGCGAAGGAAGTTCATTATGACGTCGTCGAGCTCCTTCCAGAGCGGCAGCGAGAGACAGATGTCCGCCCTCTCGCAGGGGTTCTCCGCGTAAAGGCACGACACCGGGGCCATGCTGGTCTCGGACGAGGCTAAAATCTCGTACACGTTTATCTCATCCGCGGGACGGGCAAGTCTGTATCCGCCACTTTTGCCGCGGAGCGACACAACGAGGCCCGCCGCCATGAGCGACGACATGGACGCTTCAAGATATTTCTGCGATTCCATGATTCTTAGGGAAAGGTCCGTGACCGACACGTATCCTTCATCGGCGTGCTGGGCGAGATCTATCATGACGTTCAGGGCGTTCCGGCCCTTGGTGGTTATCATCATGAGGTTTAGCCTCCGTACTCTATCATCTTTTCTATGGACCTTAAAGCCGCCGGGCGGATGCTTTCATCCACCTCAACCTCCTCCCCGCCGACGCCGGACACGCAGTTGTACACGTCCGTGAGTGTGGAAAGCTTCATGTTGCGGCAGACCATGTCCCTAGAAAGAACGTGGAAGGTTTTGTCGCGGCACGCCATCTGGAGATGCGCGGCTATGGAGTTTTCCGTGCCGATTATGAACTCTTTCTTGTCGGAGCCCTTCGCGAAATTCATTATCTCCGCGGTCGAGCCGACAAAATCGGCGAGTCTCACAACCTCCGGCCGGCATTCGGGATGCACAAGAAGGAGCGCCCCGGGATGCGCGGCTTTCGCGAAGAGAGCGTCACCCTCGGTTATCTGGGAGTGTATGGGGCACCCTCCGTTCAGAAGAACGATGTTCTTTTCCGGAACGCTGCTCCTGACGAAAGACCCGAGGTTCGTGTCGGGAATGAAGAGAATGTCCGTTTCGGGGATGTTTCTACATATCTTCACGGCGCTCGACGATGTCACGCAGACATCGGATATCGCCTTCAGCGCCGCGGTCGTGTTGATGTACGAGACGACGGCGTACCCCGGATATTCCTTTTTCTTTTCTGTGATGTATTCCACGCTCATCTGCTCGGCCATGGGACAGCCCGCGAGAGGGTGCGAGAGTATGACTTTTTTCCGGGGCGAGAGTATCTTGCAGGTTTCGGCCATGAAACGCACACCGCACATGACGATGGTATCCTCTTCGGCCGCCTTCGCCCTGACGGAAAGCGCGTAGCTGTCACCCACGAAGTCCGCGACTTCGCATATGTCCTCCGTCATGTAACTGTGCGCGAGAATGTATATCCCCTTCTTTTTTTTGAGAGACAGTATCTCTTCCTGCAAATCTCTTATCATGGTGTCAGTCTCCAGGGTTTACCGTGTAAAGCACGATGAGCACCAGGTCCTCTCCTCCGACTTTCAGGGTGGCCTCATCGTCAGTTATGACGTTGGATATCCCGCGGCAGGTTCCATATCTCAGCGCATCAGGATATTCGTATTTAAAGCCTTTCCCCTCTTCAATGCGCGCGTCGCCCTTGAACGGCAGCACGGACACGAGTCTTCCGGCTTTTTGGGAAAATTTAATTTCCCCGCCGGATATGAACACGACACAGTCATCGAGGTGCATGAAAGCTTTCATGCCGAGAGCGCGGCATTTGTACAAAAGATGGAGGTTGCCCGCGAAATGGTCGACCCTGCCGCCGCCCGCGCCGTATATCTCAACAAAATCCACCCCGTCTCTCGCCATGTCGCTCACGGCTATCTCACCGTCCGTGAAATCCTTTTCGGAAGGATATATCCTTTCCGGCTTCGGCTCCGGAATGTATCCCAGCGAGTCAAAATCTCCGACGTTTTTGTCTATTCTGTATTTGTCCTTCGCCCAGCCGTAGGCACCGTCGCAGCAGTAGACCACGGCGCCCTCCGTGTCAATGTCGCATCCGGGCGGGTCGCCGTTGAGAAGGAGGATGCCTTTCATGAACGCCCCCTTATCGCCTTCACGGCTCCGGCGGGGTCGCTCGCTCCGAAAACAGCGGAGCCTGCGACAAGAATGCTTGCCCCGGCGTCAATTATATCCCCGGCGTTTCCCGCCGTTACGCCGCCGTCTATCTCTATGTCGAGATCCGGCCTTCCTATTTCAACGGCATAGGCGCGCGCTTTTCTTATTTTGTCGAGCACGGACGGTATGAACTTCTGACCGCCGTAGCCCGGAAACACCGACATCAAAAGTACCATGTCACAGAGCGGAAAGACGTCAAATATCTTCTCAACATCAATGTCGGGATTTACGACCGCCCCACATTTCACGCCCATTCCCTTTATCATCTGAAGCGTGTCTTTGAGATAATCCGGCGATATGCGCGCGCAGGGTTGGTAGTGCACGGTTATGTAATCCGCCCCGGCGTCCGCGAAGAATTTCACCTGCGTCTGGGGATGTTCTATCATGAGATGGCAGTCCAGTTCGAGGTCGGTGAGCGGCCTTATGTTCTTCACCATCTGTCCGCCGAAGGTGATGGGACCCACGAACGAGCCGTCCATGACATCGCAGTGAATGAGGTCCGCGCCCCATGCCCTGCAATTTTTCACCGCTTCACCCATTGAGGAGAAATCAGCGGAAAGTATGGAAGGCGCAACTTTAACGTTCATAATGACACCACCTTTCAGTTTTACGAGAATTATACCACATCATGCGACAAAAAAGCAATATCTATAACTGACTTCGCATGCCGAACGTGGCCTCCGGGGTGTCAGAGCACAGCAGGGTACCGGACAAAAGCCTTTGCAAGGCAAACACGAGCCGTGGCCGGAGCGCGCGCCGCTGACGCCATGAAAACTGAACACCGCCATCACGCCCGCGAGGTTTTGATTTACATATCCCGACCCACGGCATATAATTGGAAACGTGAGCCATATTAATGAACTTTGAGGAAACAAGGGACATGGATAACATAATTCTCATCGGCATGCCGGCTTCCGGCAAAAGCACGGCGGGAGTCATCCTCGCGAAATATCTGGGATACGACTTCGTTGACTGCGACCTCGCCATCCAAAACAAAACCGGCGAACTTTTGCACGAAACCATAAAAAGAGAGGGCGCCGAGGGTTTCATAAAGATTGAGGAAGAGGTCAACCTCTCGCTCAGCCCCCAAAAATGTGTTCTCTCAACCGGCGGCTCCGCCGTATATTCTCCTAAGGCCATGGAGCACTTCAAAGAAATCGGCACCGTCATATATCTCAAAGTCTCGCCGGACAGTCTGACTAAAAGAATTCACGGAAGAAGTCTCTTTCTTCGCGGCGTGATAATGCGCGGGAACGTCAGGACAATAGAAGAGCTGTATGAGGAAAGACGCCCGCTTTACGAAAAATACGCCGACATCACGATAGACTGCGACAACATAACCGTCAACGACACGGTTTTGGCGATGCTTTCAAAACTTCACTTTGCGAAATAGCAAAAAAGCAGACGGCGTCTGCTCTTTTTTTATGTGTCGCCATCAAGATATCCCGCTCTCAGCTGGCCGCAGGCGCCCGCTATGTCGCTTCCTAGCCTCCGTCTTAAAGTTGCAGAAAGGCCTCCGTCCGTGAGCTTTTTCAAAAAGGCACGCGCCTCCTTGTCCTCCGCTGCGAAAAGCTTCGTCTCCTTCACCTCGTTCAGCCTTATGAGGTTGACGTGGCACGGGCGTCCGGAAAGGAGTTTTATGAGCTTTTTCGCGTGTTCTTCGTCTGAATTAACGCCTTTTATGAGAGAATATTCAAAAATGTACCTTCTTCCGGTCTTCTCGAAATAATACGAGCAGGCTTTCAGAATATCGCTTATTTTGTACCTTTTCGCCGCCGGCATTATCCTTGCCCTCGTCTCGTCGTCCGGCGCGTGAAGAGAGACCGTAAGGTTGACGGGAAGGCCTTCATTCGCGAAGTCATACATTTGGGGAACAAGACCGCATGTGGAAAGCGAAATGTTCCTCGGCGATATGTTTATGCCGCCCTCAGAGCTCACGCATCTTATGAACTTCACAACGGCGTCGTAATTGTCAAGCGGCTCCCCGCTTCCCATGAGGACAATGTTGGTGACCTCACGTTTTTTTATGTCGCCGCCGTGTATGGCGTTCACCGTGAGCACCTCTGACAAAATCTCGCCGGAAGTTAAGTTCCTTTTGAGTCCTCCCACCGTGCTCGCGCAGAAGGCGCAGCCCATCCGGCATCCGACCTGAGTGGACACGCACACGGTGTTGCCGTATTTGTAGCGCATGAAGACGCCCTCCACGAGTCCTCCGTCCGATAGCCCGAAAAGATATTTCTCGGTGCCGTCAGAGGAGGTCTGGGTCTTTATTATCTTCACGGGCTCATCCTCGAACTTATCCAAAAGCGCCTCTTTGAAGGCGGCGGGAAGCGTCGTTATCTCCGATATCTTCTTTCCGAGCATGAGGGCGTGAAAAAGCTGCTCCGCCCTGTATTTTTTTTCTCCCATCTTCTCCGCAAGAGCCGAAAGCTCCTCCGCGGTGAGATCCTGCAAAATCTTCTTCATGACTTTCTTATGAATTTCGCGACGAAAAATCCCGCGCCGTACGCCTCGTCCGGAAGAAACTGGAGCCCCGGCCCCGCCGCGGCGTTACATAGGGGTGAGGATATTTTCTCGGCCTCAAACTCCGGGCTGTTTTCAAGAAACCATTTAGCGACGTCTTCGTTTTCCTCGGGAAGGATTGAACACGTCGAATAATAAAGCGCGCCGCCGGCCTTCACGTAGCGCGACGAATTTGAAATTATGTTCTTTTGGACGCGGGTCAGGGCCTCCACGTCCTCTTCCTTTCTGAAAAGTTTGATGTCCGGGTTTTCCGGCATGACGCCCGACCCGGAGCATGGCACGTCGCAAAGGACCCCGTCGAAGGCTTCCTCCCATTCCCCGCGAAACGCGGCGGCGTCGCCCGTTACGATGTCGATGTTATCCCTTTTCATCCTCTCCGCGTAGGACCTTATGAGCTCGGCCCTGTGCGGATGAATCTCCTCCGCCGTGACGCGCCCGCATTTTTTTGAAAGCAGCACGCTCTTTCCTCCCGGACCCGCGCACGCGTCCAGAAGTTTTTCACACGGCCCGATGACGTCGCAGACGGCTATTGAACCTACGGACTGGAAGGTGTAAAGACCTTCGGAAAAGCCTTCATCCCTCACGAAATTCCGGAATATGTGAACACCTTCAAAAGGCGTGTCGACGTGCTCTCCCGAAAGGTATCCGTCCGCCTCGCCTTCAAATCTCACGCACTGGCCGAAAGACACCGCCCCGAGAATCGACGCCGCCCTGTCACCGTACGCCGCTCTCGCCTTTCTGACGAGCCACAGAGGGGCACCCGTTTCGACGGACAATCTTTCGTCTTCCCCTTCCGGGAGCGGCGGCACCCTGTAAGAGCGCAAAAAAGCGTTGACAAAACCCGCCGCGCCGCCTTTGCCGAGCTTTTTTGTGAGTTCGACCGCGCGGTCCACCACCATGTAGTCATGCCTTCTCATGAACTCCAGCATGTAGAGCGCAATCTTCAGAACAAGCCTCACCGGCTTTTTAGGAGGCCGCGCCGTGTTTTCGTCTATCACCCTGTCAAGAAAAATGTTCTTTTCCAAGGTGCCGTAGCATATCTTCGTCGTCCGTCCCATGTTTTTTTCGTCGGTGGAAGTCTCGGAAAGCGCATTTTTTAAATATTTTCCGTCAAAATAGACTTTCGAGAGTACCATGTACGGATCGACGAGCGGATTTGTGAGATTGACGCGTTTTGCCATTTTCTTATTCCGAGCCTTTCAAACCCGGTTAATTTTAACCTTACGAGAGAATGTCGCCCTCTCCGAACTTCCTGCCGTTCACAAGGTCCCTGTCGGAAAGTTTCTTCCCGCCCGGGAACTGGGCCGACAGAATCTTCACGGCGCCGTCGCCGCATTTGACTATAATGCCATGTCTTTTGTCGGCGAAAAGGACCTCACCGGGCTTCCCCTCTCCGTCACATTCGGAAGGCTCCGCCCCCAAGATGTTCACCTGAATCCCGTTCTTTTCGCAATAGGCGAGAGGGTCGGGATTCATGGCGTTTATGAGCCGGCATATTTTTCCGGCGGGTGAGGAGAAGTCTATTTTGGCGTCCGCCTTGGATATCTTTTTGCAGTAAGTCGCCTTCGCTTCGTCCTGCAAAAGGAGCTGCGGCTCACCTTCCCCCATCATCACCATGGCCTCTATCGCCGCGGCGGCGGAGAGCAGGGAGAGCTCCTTTTCAAGTTCGCCGCACGTCTTGTCGCCTATTTCGCAGCGCTTGACGAGAAGTATGTCCCCGGCATCAAGCTTCCTTTCAGTCTTCATGACTGTCACCCCGGTATGCTCCTCCCCCTCCATGATGGCGGTCTGTATCGGGGAGGCGCCCCTATATTTCGGAAGAAGCGACGCGTGGAGGTTCCATACGCCCATGGGAAAGACTTCTAAAATCTCATCGCTCAGAATCTGTCCGTACGCGCACGTCACCATGAGATCGGCGCCGAGCCCTCTTAGCTCCTCCGCGTGCAGCGACACTTTGTCAAACTGAAAAACCGGCACGCCCAGTTTCCGGGCGAGCGTTTTGACGGGAGGAGGCGTCATTAGGGCTCCCCTTCCCACGGGTCTGTCGGGCGCCGTTATGACGGCGATGACATCATATCCCGCGCCGACAAGCGCCTCAAGCGGCGCTACGGCGTATTCGGGAGTTCCGGCGTAAACTATCTTCATTTTCCCTCATCTTCCAGATCGTAAACATCGATGGCGATGTCAGTGTAAAGAATGCCGTCCAGATGGTCCGTCTCATGGCAGCACGCTCTCGCGAAAAACCCCTCCGCCGTGACGGTGTGTTTTTTCCCCTTCCTGTCCCGGAAGACGACTTTGACTTTCTGCGGCCTCGTCACTGTGCCCTGTTTGCCCCTCACGGAAAGGCAGCCCTCGGCGCCCGTCTGTTCTCCCTTTTTGTAGACTATGACGGGGTTTATGAACTCGTAATAGCCCTCCTCGACGTCTATGACGACGACACGGAGATCCACACCTATCTGCGGAGCAGCGAGTCCCGCCCCGTTTTCAGCCTTCACCGTGTCATGAAGATCCTTCAAAAGAGCCCAAAGGCTCTCATCGAACTTCGTGACATTCCTGCACTTTCTGCGAAGAAATTCGTCTCCCGTCTGTATGACCTCTCTTACTGCCATGTCGTCTCCTTCTTATCATGATAAATTCGTGGGATTCTCTTCCACATAGACCAAAGTCTTCGGCGTTTCATACATGCACGCCATGTCGTAAAACTTCTCCAAAAGGCTGTCATCCGTAAGACGCATGAGAACCTGGTAACGATATTTTCCCTTTATCATCTTGACCGGGGAATGCATCCTGTTGAAGAATATGAATTTCTCCGGATGTTCGTCTTTCAGCGCCGCTATGGCGAAATAGACGTTTTTCAAAACGTCGAGGGCCGCGGCGTTGTCTTCGCCCGTCACCATCATTCTCACTATCAGCGCGTACGGCGGATACTGGGCGACCTTTCTCACTCCTTTTTCGTTCGCGATAAATCCATCGTAGTCGTATGACGTGACGTACCTCAAAATGTAGTTTTCCGGACAGCAGCTCTGTACGATGACCTTTCCCTTCTCACCCGCTCTGCCGCTTCTTCCGGCGACCTGGGTTATGAGCTGGAACGTTCGCTCCCCCGCGCGATAGTCGTTGAAATGAAGACTCATGTCCGCATCTATGACACCGACGAGCGTCACCGCCGGGAAATCATGCCCCTTGGCTATCATCTGCGTTCCCACAAGTATGTCGGCCTCCCTGTCGGCGAACTTCTTCAAAATATTGTAGTGACCGTCCTTCCCGGAGACCGTGTCGTTGTCCATTCTCACCACTCTCGCCTCGGGAAAGAGGCTTTTGAGCTCAGACACAATCTTTTGCGTGCCCGTGCCGCCGTATTTAAGGTGTTTGCCGCCGCATTGCGGACATGCGTATATCATCCGGTATGTCGCGCCGCAGTAGTGACATTTGAGGCACTCCTCTTCTTTGTGGTAGGTTAAATAGACGTCGCAGTGCTCACATCTCGCGATGTACCCGCATTCTTGGCATATCACCGACGAAGAATACCCGCGCCTGTTCAGAAAAAGTATCGCCTGGTTGCCGCTCTCCAAAACGTCCTGTATTTCGTCGCGCAGAAGTGACGAAAACCCGGTGAAATTCCCCTTCCTGGCCTCCCTCCTCATATCAGCCGTTATTATGTCCGGCATGGGGCGGCCGTTTATCCTTTCGGTGAGTTTAATGAGACCGTATCGCCCCTCGTCCGCCTCTATGTACGACTCTATCGACGGAGTCGCGCTGCCGAGTATGAGTTTGCAGCCGTTGTACTCGGCCCTCATTTTCGCTATGTCGACTGTCGAATATCTCGGCGCGGTCTCACTAATGTACGACGCGTCGTGTTCCTCGTCAATTATTATGGCGCCTATGTTTTGCAGCGGCGCGAATATCGCGCTCCTCGCGCCTATGGCTATGACAGCCTCTCCCGAACGAAGCCGCCACCACTCGTCAAACCTTTCGCCCGCGGAAAGACCGCTGTGCAGTATCGCCGCCATGTCGCCGAACCTTGACCGAAACTGCGCGAGCATCTGCGGAGTCAAGGAAATTTCCGGAACCAAAAATATCGCGCTTTTGCCCTCGGCGACCGCTTTGGCTATGACGTTGAGATAAATCTCCGTCTTTCCGCTGCCCGTGACCCCGTGTATGAGAATGACTCTCTTGTCGCTTTCGTCTATGGATTTTAGAGCGCTCTCCTGAGCCGGAGTGAGCACTACGTCCGTTTTGGCGATGCCGAACCCCTCACGCATGGGTTTTCTGCCCTCTTTTCTTTCGGTCTTTATGAGATTGCCGGCTTTTATGAGGGCTCTAACAACGTCACCGCCGGCCACATCACACGCCTCCGAATAGGAAACCTCGCCTCTTTCCCCCACAAAATCCATGACTTCGCGGCGTTTTGGCCCTCTTTTTCCCTCGGGAAGCGCGGCTCCAACGGAAACGAAAGACGCGAACTTGCTTCTAACCTTCCCGAGTCTCATTTCGGACGGCAGAAAAAGTCTGAGCGCCAGAGCACAGGGCACCCGGTATCTTATTGAAATGTGCTCCATGAGCGAGAAGCACTCGGGGACCAGGGCGGGAAGTTCATCGTACACTGAGGCCACGGGCTTTATTTTGTCTTTTGGGTATGACGTCTCCTCGGAAACTCCCGTGACGAAGCCCTCCACCACCCTGCCGTTGAAGGGAACCTTCACCCTGCAGCCGCATGCCAGGGTGTCCGGACATGAATAATCAAAAACCTTGTCCGTCTGGCTATTCGCGATGTCTACGATTACATGCGCGTACAAATCGATACCTTATGAAAACCCAATAAATGGCACCCTTGCAACGCGAATGCAAAGGTGCCGAGGTGCCTTTTCCGATCCTCTGAAATTCGCGAATCACCGCTTCGGAAAATCAGTCCTTGACCGCCTTGATTCTTCCCTCGGCGATCTCCTCGCACGCCACGGTGAGCTCTTTTTCCTCTCCGCCCGGCTCCCTCTGGGAGTTTCTGTCCATTATCTGGCGCGCGCGTTTCGCGGCTATGACGCAGAGCGCGTAGCGGGATATGGGCTCTCCGCTTTCACTGCTCAGTTTTTTAATCATCACGTCTACAGGAGGCTGATTTATCATTTTACTTAACTCCTCTTTCTGTTGTTTATTATGTCAAGGACCTCGCTCGTAGCTCTGTCCAAATCGTCGTTTATGACCTCGGCGTCGTATTTGTCCGCCTGAGAAAGCTCAAAGTCCACACGGCTGAGTCTGTCCTCAATGTCAAATCCGGCGTCATTTTTCCTGCCGAGAATTCTCTCCCTCAGCGCCTCCATGCTAGGCGGCGCAATCATTATGAGAAGCGCGTCCGGATATGCGGCCTTGACCTGCAGTGCGCCGTTGACGTCTATCTCCAAAATGACGTCCCCGACGGAAAGCCGCTCTTCAACAAAATCCCTCGGCGTCCCGTAGAGATTTCCGAAGTGCTCGCTGTATTCCAAAAAACCGCCGCGTTCAATTTTTTCAAGAAAACTCTCCCTTGTGAGAAAAAAATAGCTCTCACCCTCTTTTTCGCCTTCCCTCGGACTTCTCGTCGTGCAGGAAACGCTGAGTGACCTTTCGGGGTCGTCTTCCATTATTTTCTTTACAATGGTTCCCTTCCCGACACCGGCGGGCCCGGAAACGACTATGAGAAGATGCTTCGTCATTCTACGTTCTGAACCTGTTCCCTTATCTTTTCAATCTCATTTTTGAGAAGAAGTCCGAGTCTCGTAACCTCGAGGTCATTACTCTTGGAACAGATTGTGTTACTCTCCCTGTTGAATTCCTGAATGAGAAAGTCGAGCGGTTTACCGACGCTTTCTTTTTTGCACATCTCTCTAAACTGGTTCACATGAGATTTGAGACGCGTGAGTTCCTCGTCTATGTTGCATTTGTCGGCGAAGACCGCAGTCTCGGTGAGAATCTTCGCCTCGTCAATCTCCGTGTCGGCAAGCATCGCCTTCACTTTCTCCGTGAGTTTTTTGTTATACTCCGCGGTGACAAATGGTGCGCGGACACATATGTCCCTCACCAGCTTTTCTATCGTGTCAATCCTTCCGAGCATGTCTTCGCAAAGTTTTTCCCCTTCCTTCGTCCTCATCTCGTTGAGACGGGTCAGCGCAACGTCCAGGGCTTTGTAAAACGCGTCAATTATCTCATCGTCCGCCGATGTGGCCTCTTCGGCTTTCACGACGTCGGGAAAGCGAAGCACGGAAGACGCGGTGACATCATATGGGAGGGACGGACAGAGTTCTCTGAGTCTTTCCGCAGCGCTGACGTATCCCGCGGCCATGGACTCGTCAAGCCACAGCGACGAGCGCCTGACTCTTTTGTCGTTCAAAGTTATAAAAACGTCCGCGTGGCCTCTCGGGAATTTCTCGCGAACGCGAGAACGGATGACGTCCTCGTACTGGATGAACATCCTCGGCCCCTTCACGACAATATCCGAAAACCTGTTGTTGACGGTCTTTATCTCTACCGTTATCTCTATTCCATCGGAAGAGAAGTCCCCTCTCCCGTATCCGGTCATGCTGAGCATCTGACGCAAATCTCCTTTTCCAACATCTAAATTATAAACCCGGCCGGAATTAAAGTCAATCCATGCGTACTTCCGGTATTGGCTTGTAACACGCGGAAAAATGTAGTACGATAATGTCGTCAGACGATTTGGCTGTCACGTATGATTTTGAGGTGACAAAATGAGTGAAAACAACAGTCGCCTTAAACTTTACTAAGAAGCAAAATTCTTTGCCCCGCCTGCTTGAATCTTCTCCTCGCCCGTAGTACAATGTTTACGTTTGAGAAACACCTTCAAAAAGGAGGCTGGCATGCCTTTGCTGAGATACAAATGCCCCAAATGCGGGAAACTTTTTGAGGAACTCGTAGCGTCCCACGCTGACGAGGTCACATGTCCCAACTGCGGCGTCATGGCTGACAGAACATGGAACGGGCCCGTGTACACCGCAACTGGAAAACCCCCAAAAAAATGCAGCGGAAACTGCAAAACGTGCCCCGGCTGCTGAACCCTTCAAAAAAATCATCCCGCGCTTTCCGTGCGGGATTTTTTCATGCTCTTCTTCTGTTTTCGCAATCCGGATTGTCACAGTCCGCTTTGTCGCACGCGCGTCCGGTGAGCGGACAAACCCAGCCCGTGTCTTTCTTGTTCTCCCGTATCCACGCGGACATCATCTCAAAAGACTCATCGGACAGAATGTGTTCGATTTCACATGCGTCCCTGTCCGCCGCTTCCTCGTCAACACCGTGCATAGCAAGAAAATTGCAGATGGTGCTGTGTCTTTCATATATTTTGGCGGCGTACGTCTCCCCATCATCGGTGAGAATGATGTGCAGTCCGTCCAGTCTCAAATACCCGGAGGATATCAGAAGCCTCACGGCTTTCTCCACGGCCGGCTGGGACACGCCCATGTAACGGGCGATGTCTATCTGATGCACGTGCGCGAGATCTTTGGAAAGCAGATATATGGCTTCCAAATAATCTTCTCTGGATTTACTTCCCTGCATGCCGGTTGTGTCCTCCGTCTTTTGGGAAAATTATAAAGCCTCGGCGCCGACATGTCAAACTGTATGTCACATGTCGGAGTCTTCGCCCATGAGCCGTCTTTCTCTGTCGGCTATCGTCAGGGCCTCTATCATCTCGTCAAGGTCACCCATCATGAAACTGTCTATGTCATAGAGGGAAAGGCCTATCCTGTGGTCGGTAACCCTGCCCTGCGGAAAATTGTACGTCCGTATCCTCTCACTCCTGTCACCCCTTCCAACCAGGCTTTTCCTATGTTCGTCATAGGCGCTCTGACTTTGGGTGCTGTAATAATCATAAAGTCTGGACCTCAAAACCTTCATCGCCTTCTCTTTGTTTTTGAGCTGCGACCTTTCGTCCTGACACGAAACAACTATCCCGGTGGGGAAATGGGTTATGCGTATCGCCGTCTCCGTTTTGTTGACCTTTTGACCGCCGGCACCGCTCGAACGGAACACATCCACCCTTATGTCCTCGTCTTTTATCTCAACTTCAACGTCTTCGGCCTCTGGAAGGACGGCGACGGTCACCGTGGATGTGTGAATCCGCCCCTGCGACTCCGTTTCGGGGACTCTCTGCACCCTGTGCACACCGCTCTCAAATTTAAGCTGTTTGTACGCGTCCTTGCCGGAGATGGAAACCACCACCTCTTTTATGCCGCCGAGCTCCGTTTCGTTTTTGTCCACGTCCTCGATTTTCAGACGGTGACGTTCGCAGTAGTTTATGTACATCCTGTAAAGCTCGTACGCGAAGAGCGCGGCCTCATCTCCGCCGGCCCCGCCTCTTATCTCCATTATGCAGTCCCTGTCGTCGTTTTTGTCCTTGGGCAAAAGAAGTATCTTTATCTCGTCGCGAAGGTCGGAGAGTCTTTTTTTGCAAATCTGCACTTCATCATCCAGAAGGGCCCTCATTTCGGGGTCGCTCTCGCCTTTCGCCGCCTCTTCGGCATCGGTCATCTGCTTTTCGACATCCTCGTATTCGCGATATTTCATCGCCGGCTCTTCACACTCTGACTGTTCCTTCGCCGTTTTCGCAAACAGAGCGGAATCAGATATGACCTCAGCGCGGGTGAGCTTTTCAGAAAGCTCCCCGTATCTGTCGAAAATCGTTCTGAGTTTTTGAATCATGCGGTCTTCTGCCATAAAACCTCTGAATTGGGCTCGTTCGCCGCACGGCCTTCGCCCGTGAAAAACGCCGCCACGAGTGCGGCGATGGTTTAAAACGCGATTTTCACGAACCTGTCTAATCCGGAAAGATCCTTCACGGGAATGAAGTATTGACGCTTAGGGAAAAGATGCAGTATGGACTCAAGCTGTCCTTCACCGTATTCCAGAAGCAGCATCCCGCCCCTTGCTATGAAGCGGTACACATCCTTTGAAAGTTTTCTGTAAAATTCCAGTCCGTCTTCCCCGCCATCCAGGGCGATGACCGGTTCATGGTCTTTGATTTCCGTGGGAAGGTCTTCTATCTCCGCGGTCTTAATGTACGGGGGATTGCAGACTATGATGTTATATCTCCCATGCAGGTCGCTGAACATGTCGCTTTTCACGAAGTTGACGTTGACATTATTGAGCTCGGCGTTTTCCTTCGCGACATCCAGAGCATCCTCGGATATGTCAGCCGCGGTCACGACGACGTTTTTGTCACGGCAGGCTTTCGCGACGGACACAGCGATACAGCCGCTTCCTGTGCAAAGGTCAAGTATTTTGTTGCCTTTTTCCGCGAGCTGAACCACGGACTCCGCCAAAAGCTCCGTCTCGGGCCTCGGGATGAGCACACGTTCGTCCACCTTTATTTTACAGCCGTAGAATTCGGTGTCGCCCATTATATACCAGAGCGGTTCACCGGCAATTCTCCGCTTTTCTATCGCGTCAATCCTTTTGGCATCCTGAGGCTTGACTTTGACGTTGACGGAAAACTCGCTTCTCTTCACGCCGAGAACCAGCGAATATATCCATTCCGCGTCACTTTCGTCAATACCGTGTTTTTTGAAAAGATTCTTCGTTTCGGAAAGTTTCTGCGGAAGAAGCCCCGCGGTGACAAATTTTGTCTCTTCAATTTCGGGATGCGCGTCCATCTCCATGGCTCTATTGAACGCCGCTATCGCCACTTCACACATCTCTTCGTCGGGCTCGCGCGTCGTGAAAACCTTCTGCATGAGCGCGCCGGGAGATTTCAGGGCAGCCGCGAATTTGCCGTGGAAGTGTGCGAAAAGCTTTAATAATTCATATCCCACCCCCATCAGGATTGGGAAAAGCACAATTTCAACACCCAGTCTCGCGAGCACCTGCAAAACCGCGTTTTCTATGTTCTGTATGCCTATGCCCCAGTTTATGAGCGAGAAAACGACTATGTTGACTATGACAACTATAAAAAGAAACGATGTGCCGCACCTATCATGTATGCGGGACGAGGCCATGACGTTTTCGACATTCAGCTCCTTGCCGCTCTCATAGCAGTTGATGGTCTTGTGCTCGGCGCCATGATATCTATACATGCGTTTCATCGACGGCATAAGCAGCATGAGCGCGAGATAAAGGAGAAATATCACGAGTTTGACGACACCTAAAAGCACATAGTGCCACGCCTCATGGCAGTTTATCTTCACGATATAGGTGAAGAGAATCTGAGGCACTATGTAAAAAATGCCGACCGCCAGAATAACTCCCATGACCACCGAGACATACGTTATTATGTCCATGAGGTTGCAGTGAAGCTTGTCCGCGCACCACTTCTCAAACCTTCCGGGTTCGGAATCGTCCTCCGCGTATACGTCCGAAGAGCGCATGAGGGTCTTTATCCCGCGCCCGAACGACGTGAAGAGCCCGACAATGCCGCGGACAAAGGGCACTTTCCTCGCCCTCGCCGTGGACGGCGAGCTTTCCACGCGCACGCTTTCCACCTGTATCTCCCCGTCGGGGTCGCGGACGGCCGTCGCGTACGCCGTTTTTCCGGACATCATGACACCCTCCATCACGGCCTGGCCGCCGATGGACGTCATTATTCTCTTTGTTTTGGTTTTTTTGGACATGCTACAAGTCGCGGTTTCCCTTCACTTTTTCCGATGACGTCTTAAAAAAATATAAGCCCCTCTTCCCGGGGCCGCCATTTATAAATTGTATCTCTTTTTGAATTTATCCACACGACCGCCAGTGTCAACAAGTTTCTGCTTGCCTGTGAAAAACGGATGGCAGTTATTACAGATGTCCACTTTGAGCGTTTCTACGTTTTTTGTCGTTCCGGTCTTGAACGTCGCGCCGCACGCGCAGACAACGGTCACTTCGTGGTATTCGGGATGTATGTCCGGCCTCATACCTTAATTACCTCTCTTAATTCTTTATCAAATGCAAAAATAATTATATACTCTGCCTTTTTGCGTGTCAATCAATTTTGAGACGCGTGCACCGCCGCAGTGGCGGCTCCGAGCGTCCGAAAAAAAAGAAAGCCCGGACAAAAAACCCGCCCAGGCTCCACATTCACGATTTCAGAAAATGCCTCTTTTAGACCGCCACACCGGAAAAATACAGAGTGTGCGAGACTCCGCCGATGTCGTAGACGTTCGAGACAACTGAAATTTCTTGTCCTTCCGCGTCTACCCCCGTGAGTCTTATGACGACGTCGAGAACATCTCCCGAAAGCTCGTCATACGACACGCTTTTCTGCTGTCCGTCGGTCGCCGTCCATGTCACGCTCTCGCCCTCATGGAGGTATATTTCCACGACGACGTATTTGTCGCCCGCTTTCGCGACGTCACTTGCCACGGCCGCTTCGCCCGTCCAGAAGGCGTTTGCCTGCGCCTCCGTCATTTCGCTAGCCGTGCCAGAAAGAATATACTCAAAGCTGCCGTCCTCGCCGACTGACACGCTCATCGCAAGGTTCGCCGAATTAGAAAACGTCGCGCCCCAGCCTTCAACCTCACCCGCGAGCGCAATCGCGGGGATGGCGAGATCTCCAAAATAAACGACGTGTCTCGTCTCCTCTCCTCCGGCGCGGGTTATTGTGTACTCTGTGTATCCCGCCTTTTTGTCCTCGCCCAAGCTGTCGCCGGAAATTCTTATGACCACGTCAAAAGAGCCGTTTTCCGTCTCCTCATAAGCCACTGATTTTGTTTTTCCGTCCGATGCGGTCCAGGACGCCGTCTCACCTTCCAGAAGTTCGATTTCGATGACCACATACGCATCCCCGGCTTTCGCCACGCCGCTCCAGAACGCGTCGGCCTCACTTTCCGTCATGAGTGCCGCGACACCGCTCAAAGTATATGTGTAGACGCCGTCCTCCGTCAGCGCCGTCGCAACGCGAAGGCCGTCCGGATTGGCAAAGTTCTCGCCTCCGAGTTCGGTGTACCCCGCATTGAGGGTTATCCTCCCGTCAATCGGCGTTTCAACCACAACTTCACATTCAGCGCTCACCCCGCCGGCGGACACCGTTATTTTGGAAATGCCATCGGCTGCCGCCTTGATTTCCACCTCGGGACCGTATGTCGTTGAAGAGAAATAGACGACGTCGGTGTCAGACGAACACCAGTAGTAATTCCCGTCGTATTCGCCTTCCGTCACACTGACGACGGCCAAAAGATTCATCCTCTCCCCGACACAAAGCGTTATGGCCGTCTCAGAGAGAGTCACGCCCTCGACCTCGCCGTACGTCGCCCCGGACGCGGAACCGGTGCCGCCGCTTTCCTCTTTGTCATCGTCGTCATCCGAATCGAAAAGCCCGCAGGCCGAGAAAAAGACGAACACGAAAGCGAGACATGCGACAAGAACCGCTGAAAATATGTTCAAAC
>JAJQAJ010000080.1 GCA_021203865.1 Clostridia bacterium | reverse complement strand
GTCTCCGCTCTCGCGTATGTGGTCCTCAACATGGGCCGCTAAGCCACAAAAAGAAGACAAGGTCAACGCTCCGGCGGTAAAATCGTAAATCCTCAGATTAAGGAGGTGAACAAAATGCTCATATACGACAAACTCAACGAAATGGAAGAGAAAAACTATTACGGCGTCTCTGCTCTCGCATATGTTGTTTTGAAAATGGGTCTTTAAAAAGATGTCCGGACGGATGAAAGCACATCCGAAATCCCGAAAAAAAAATTCTGGCGAAACCGCAAGGCTCCGCCTTTTTCATATGTCTATTTCCTTGACCCCGTCCTCTATGAGATAGCACATCTCCTCGTGGACCTCGACGCCTTCGGCAATCTGCTCGGGGGTGAATTTCATGTATTTGACGTTACCCTCCGCGAGAACGTTCACCCCGTCGGAGATGGTCGCGTGAACCGTGAAGAAATGCGCGGTTTCGCTCGTGACGATTCCCCTTCCCATGAGCATGACATTGTAAGGGACAGGCTTTCTGAATTTAACCTCAAGCGAAAGAGTCACGCCGTACGTCGATTCTGAGCCTTCCTTCGCCCATATGCCGCGGAGCCCCATTTCGTCTATCATCGCGGAAATGAGCCCGCCGTGCACCCTCCCAGGGTAGCTCTGGTGTTCCGGACGGTACTCAAATAGCGTCACCACCGAGCCATCCTCCATTGTGTAAAACGGCGCGCGGAGCCCCGCTTCGTTGTCCAGCCCGCAAACCGCGCACATCCTGCTGTTTCTTTGTTTCGCGACAACTTTCATGACATCTCATCTTCCATACACATTTTATGACAATTATAGTACGCCCGAATGGCGAAATCAAGCTCCAGGACACCTTCGAGGGCGCAAAACAAAGGCGCATGCGCAGACAAAACTGTTCTCATGCGATGTCACGTATCCGCACGGAATTTCCCGTTCAACGCATTGTCACGGCACCCTCTTAAACCCTCGCGCACCCCGGATACCTCCCCTACAACACGAAGACAAACTCCGTCGTAATCCCGGACCACAAAATCCGCTCCGAATTCATTGACACCGTACTCGCCATGAAAGGCACCCCGCTGGAAGAGCTTATGAAGGACTCGGCGAACTTTCTTGGCTCCACAATCACAAGAGACGAAGGAAAGGTCAGCGAACTTATCAAAAAATCCACTTTGACTATTCCTCGTTAAGAAGATACAAGAACGAAAACTCCCCACGCCAATCGTGAAATACGCTAAATTTTCGCACCGGGAAAATACGAAGCGATACCCGAGGCAAGCCTGCGACGATTCCCACCTCGTGCCCGACCCGCTGACGGGCGGAAAATACGTGCCGCTCATAATAGAACCCGTACACAACAAATCTTCGGATGCGGCCGTAAAACAGATAAAAAACACAAACTACGTCAGCTATTTCGCAAAAAAATTACAAGGAAAACCGTCCTCTATGTTGGCATAAACTATAAAACTCGCAAAGGCCCGCCACACTCCCGCAGCGTATTCACCCCAAAATCGAAACGGAAAAATTACGACGGTTACATGCCGAACAACACGCGTGGTCCTCTTGCGGCCACGTTTTTCTTTCATGCGGGTTCAGACATTAGCAAAGTTTTCTCGCATTTTCCGGAAGTGTAGCTTTTACCTTTGAAATAACGGGGAGATGCCAGGTATTTTGCATTTCTATGGTAACCTCAGAATAAACTATTATAATGTTTGACTTTAATCGTTAAAACGTATAAAATGAGTATATTAATGAGGTGTAAAATGAACTATCTTTCGGTAAAGGAAACTTCCGCCAAATTTGGCATATCAGAGCGCAGGATTCAGAAGTTGTGCGAGCAGGATCGAATAAACGGGGCAGAAAAATTCAGCGGGGTCTGGCTCATTCCTGAAGACGCGGAAAAGCCGATGGACGAGCGTGCAAACACTCAGCCCGATACGTTGTTCGGAAACATGACTCTCGGCGACGCCTGCAGGGAGCTGAGAATATCTGTGGCCACGGGGAAAAACTGGCTGAGGCTCGGCAAGCTCGTTCCGTCCTCGTCGGTCGGTAATCGTCAGTATTTCGACTCCGGGTACATATCGAAACTGAAGCACCAAATCAGCAGCGGTGAGAAAGACATGCTGAAAAGCAGGCGGAACAAGAAATTTGTCTCCGGTTGCGGCGTGTACAACGACTACGTCTCTCCGGGTTGCGAAGGCGAGGCATCTGTGACGGAGACCCTCAGTCTCGTTTCGTCGTGCGAGGAGGAAATGAACGAAGATCTCATGAGATGCGTTTTGGCGGATGCCTCTGTTCAGATGCTTTCTCTCAAATTTTCCGGGGAAAGGGTGCATCTTTTCGACTTTCTGGACGGCTCCGGAGACGTATTTTATGCCCAGCTCGTCAGGGACGTTCTTGGCGGCTCCCAAGGAGCCGTGGAGTGCGTCAAAAGACACCCCGAAATCTGCGAAGTCGAATATTCCTTCGCTGAAAAAGAGGATGTGCTGGGGCTCCTGTACATTTCGTGCATGAACATCGGAAGTCGCAAAGCGTCGGGACAGTACTTCACACCCACGGCCGTGGTCAGAAAGGCGGTTTCATGTCTGGGCCTTGACGCTGGCGCGGAATGCGTGACGGTGCTGGACCCCTGCTGCGGTACGGGAAACTTCATTTTGCAGCTTCCTGACTCCGTAAACCCTCAAAACGTTTACGGAAACGACACGGACGCCCTTGGAGTAGCAATCTGCAGGGTTAACGCCGTCCTCCGGTACGGAGCCAAAGAAATGGACATGGTTTATACGAATTTCACGGTTTTCGACTATCTGACCGAATATAATCATTCTTCATTCGATTACATTATCGGCAATCCGCCGTGGGGTTTCGATTTTTGCGCAGAGGAGACGAAAAAGCTCGGTGCGATGTACGAGACGGCGCGCGGACGCAAGGCGGAGTCATATGACCTTTTCGTCGAAAAAGCCATCTCCGACGCGAGGAAGGGAGGGACGGTATGTTTTGTGTTGCCCGAGGCAATCCTCAATGTCGCCATGCACTGTCCTGTGAGACAGATTATCTTCAGGAGCACGTCGGTATCGTATATAGAATATCTCGGCAACGTCTTTGACGGGGTTCAGTGTCCGAGCGTGATTTTAAACTTAAAAAAGACGGAAAATGGGCTTTCCTGCACGGGCACGGAGGTTGTGAAGGACGGTGAAAGGTTCATGATAGGCGCGGAGCGCGAAATGGATCCCGCATGCTTCAACTTCTCGATGACGGACACGGAGTACGACGTAATGCGTAAAATTTGTACGGCTCCCAATCTGCATTTTTTGGAGGACAACGCTGATTTCGCTCTCGGGATTGTCACGGGGGGGAACAAAGGCCTCGTTTCGGACACCCAGACGCCCGGGAGCGAGCCCGTTTTGAAGGGCTCGGACGTTTTCAAATTCAGATACAGAAAGTCCGGAAACTTCATACGATTCGACCCGAAGTCCTTCCAGCAGACCGCGCCCGAGAAATACTACAGGGCGGAGGAAAAGCTCCTGTACAGGTTTATATGCGGAAGCCTCGTATTCGCGTATGACAATAAAAAGACACTTTCGCTCAACAGCTGCAATGTCCTCATTCCGAAGTTGGAAAAAATGACCTGCAAATACGTGCTGGCCATCTTGAATTCGCGTGTTGCGCAGTTTTATTTCAAAAAGAATTTTAATTCAATAAAAGTTCTTCGCTCTCACATCGAAAAGATCCCCATTCCAGAGGCCTCGGAGGACGGGAGGCGTGCGGCTGAAACGATAGTCGATAGATTATTGGCGGCATCGGACGAGGAAACTCCATCCCTTTACGAGGAGCTTGACGCACTCATCTCGTCGTTTTATGGGTTGAATGCAACGGATTGCAAAATTTTAAAGGACAGTCTTACGGGGAAGAACCTGTTTTTGGTCTGTTCGCCCGAAAAAAGCCAGTCATTCTATTTTTGAACGTACCGTCATTACAAGATTGGCTTCGTCTGTCTCATATTCGCTCAGAGTTTCTTCTGTCATGAACACTTGTCCTTCGTATGTCCTTATCGTATTGTCTCCAGTGTTGACGATACGATGCTGGGATGTGAATGCCCTCATGCTTTCGACATCGGAACTCGAGAGGACCCAGTACAGCAGTTCGTCGGTATGTACGCCTATCCAGATGAACACGTCGCAACACGAGGGCTTCAGCTGCTCAAAGTGGTAGGTGAAGCCGTTTTCGAAAGCTTTTCTGTGAGTGTAGGCTCTTTCCGCCATACCGCCTTTCCCTTTTGCGTTCGCTCTGCACGCTTTCACCTCGACACGTATGCCGTCGAGCACGAGATCGTACTCTCCGTCGTAATTCGGATCCGTTTTTTTGTTTGCCTTGGTGAACTCACGGAATGTGGAGATTATGTGCTGTTCGCACCATTTCTCTCCGAATATACGTGGTGCCATTTCATACAGCGGCATATACCGATTTCTTTCGGAATATTCGTCGCTCATTTTCAGGTATTCGTCGAACGTGATGACGCCCTCGGATATCATGTAGGCGAGCAGCATCCCGGTTTCGTTGAAAGGGTGGACGGGTTCCGAAATCTCTTTGAAAGTCAAGTCCTTTTTTTGAGTCCCACTTTGCCAAGATATGCGTCGATTTGCATTATAAGTTCCTGCATTTTTATCTCCTGTTCTTCGTCGCCGGATGCAACGAGTGCGGCCGGATAAAAGATAAAATTAATTTTAGCTTAAGTGAGTATAGCATGTTTGAAAAATGTATGTCAAACGTCGACTGCCTTGACAAGACTGACCGCCACAGTTTAACACTTGACCCGATGTTATGTCCCCTCCATGCAGCCCACCCCGACAGGATTGCGTCCTGCCTTTTTTTGTGCCCGAAACATCTCCCTCTTATAGAGACTCCCTCCGAACACCAGTCACATGGCACATCATGCAAGTCTAAGGCCGTCTCGCCCCCGCCGAAAAAAACCGAATTATTTAGGGTTATTATTTTAAGCCGACGTTTGCTTTATGTGTAATTTCCCATACAGCCGATTATGTGTAAAAATCATTATGCCAACTTTGGCTCCCCTGTATTGGGGAGTTCCGAAAAGTCAACATGATATTTCGTTTATTCCGGCGAATTTGGCAAAGTTTTCCATAATGCCTTATTCGGCAAAACTTGCTGTATAATAATAACGGGCCCCGTCAGGGACCTTGCGTTCATCCTTTTCTTTCCAGCACGCAGACAATCTCAACGTGCTTGGTCTGGGGAAACATGTCGAAGGGTGTGATTTCCGTCACCTCGTAAGGGGAGCTTCCCATGTCAAAACCCTCAACCTTTTTGAGACCCTCGTCTGTCTCTCTCAGGCTTCCTGTCAGAATACCCAAATCTCTCGCGAACGTCGCGGGGCTGCATGATATCAGAATTATTTTGTCGGAGGCGGCGTCGTTCACCGCGCGGACGACGGACCTTGCCATGCCTTTTCTCGGCGGGTCACAGACGATGACCCTCTTCGAGCCCTCCGTGAGTGACAGAACCTCGGGAAGTTTATCCTCCACTTTTCCGCATATGTTGACCATTTTGTCGCGAAGCGAGTTCATTTCCCTAAGCTCTTCCGCGCAGATATGCGCCTCCTCGGAGACCTCTATGCCGTAGGCCTTGCCGCATTTCTGGGCGAGCATCGCGGTCAGAAGCCCCGCGCCGCTGTAAAGATCCAGGGCGACGGTGTTTTTTCCGTCCACGACATCCCTCACCTTTGAGTAAATTTTGGGTCTTATTTCGTCGTTCACCTGGAGGAACGTGTCTGCCCCCGCCTTGAAGATAATACCTTCTTCCTCGGCGGTGAAAAATCCGTTACCCTTGCATATGTGCCACTCATCTGAGTATATTTTGTTCGCGGGAGAGGCGTTGACGTTGAGAAGAAGCGTGTATCTGTCAAACACGCCATCGAGAAGCGCCGCGAAGTCTTCAAGGTTAATGACATCCGTGGAGACCACGGTCACGACGAAGCTTCCCTTTATCTCCCTCACGACGATGTGGCGTATTTTTCCGCTCCCGTCGCTCTCATCATAGCCCTCTATGCCCTTGTCGGCCATGAATCTTCTGAGAGCCGATATGACGTCCCTTATCCATTCGGCCTGTATGGGACAGTCGGAGATGTTGACTATCCTGTGGCTTCTCGAAGCGAAGAACCCGGTGCTAACGCCGCTCGCGCCCCTTCCAACGGGAAGGACGAGCTTATTCCTGTACCTGTACTGCTTTTCGGACGGCACGACCGCTTCGACTTCGACATCGAGGCCGGCTATCTTTTTGACGGAGCTTATTATAGTCTGCCGCTTGAATCTAAGCTGCGCGTCGTACGTCATGTGCTGGAGCTGGCAGCCTCCGCATTTTTCAAAGACGGGGCATTCTGGTGCCTCCCTGTCGGGGGACACGGTGTGAACTTCGCTGAGCTTTCCGTAGGCGATGTTCCCGGACACCTTATGGGCCGTGAACACGACCTCCTCACCCTCTAAACAATATGGCACAAACGCCGTTGTGCCATCGCATTTGATTATACCTTCACCCTCACTTCCGAGGCCGCACACGACGCCGGTGTAATCTCCGTTTTTCTCCATACTACTTGTTTTTCCTGACCCTGAATATCAAATTGTTGACCATCATCTGAACTCTGAACATCAAATAGTCATACGCCACGGCTATCAGGGATCCGCCGACGATAATGACGAGCCACATGTACCGGTTCACCCACTGGAAGAACGCACTGTCGCTCCCGCCTAGCATGACCTTGAATGTCAGAAGATAAGAAACATAGCACGTCGCGTCGAACCACACGATCTTTATGACCATGGCGAGCCACCGGTTTATGTTGAACCTAAGCTGCAGGGCGTTGGCGAGCGGGTGCAGTCCGAAGAACATTATGAAGGGCACGAGGTCCCAAAACTTCCCTATCGCACCCATGAGGATGGTTATGATGCAGCATGCGAGATAAGCGAGCGCCTCACCCGTGTAAAACTGTTTGGTGAGAGGAAGCATGAGGGAAATTTCCGCCGCTATGTAACATATGAAAAGCACATACGACGTCAGCGTCCCGACATAGAGAAATATAACGCCCAAGGCACACGACATTGCTGAGAGAGTAATCTCAAATGCCCCGACGCCTCTGCGTTTCTTAGGCATCCTTATCTGCAACCTCTGCAAAGACAGTTGAGACAGAGCGCGCACTGGCAGATTTCGAGACAATTCGCGCAGCCGTTTCCGCCCATCTGGTCATTCTGCTGCTGGTTCATGTTCTGACCGTTGTACTGTGACTGATTGGGATTTTGCGGTTGCTGCTGACCCTGCTGATTGTTGTTTTGCTGCCTTGACTGGTTTACGTCCGACCTTTCACCGAATTTTCTCAGCGTCTCTTTATATTTCGCGTTCGTGGGATCAAGCTGAACGGCAATCTCTACCTGCTTGCGGCTCTCGTTTATCCAGTTTTTTCTGTAGAACACCACGGACTGGAGATAATGCCACTGCGCGTTTCTCGCCGTGAATTCGTCAAGCGCCTTCTGCGCCCCCGCGAGATCTCCTTTCCTTATGAGGTCTTCGACTTTGTCGAACGCCGCGCCCGACCCCGCGCTCGTGCCGAGCTGGGTTTCAGAAAGCTCAGCCATGAGGTCGCTGTACGCCGTGTCCAGCTTCGTGAGCATCCTCGCGGCGTTATTGCCGACTTCGCCCTCTTCGAAACGCTCTTCCTCGTATTTCTTGCGGAGAGTCTGATACGCCTCGTTTATTTCATCCGCTGTCACCGGCTCGGTGAGTCCCAGAAGATCAAGATTGTTTTTGTTCATCGCAAACGTCCTTTTGCTGTCCGTAGAAGATGTTTCTCGATTTGGCGGGAATACCCTGCAAAATGATGTTGTCCGTCAAATCATGGTTGTAGTAAAACTTTATGTTGGTGAGGTTTTCTCTCATGTCGGCGAAAAGCTGGTCGAATATGAATTTTATCTCCTCACCGTTTTTTTCGACGAGTTCTTCCTTTGACTCGTTTCCGAAGCTCTGGCGGAAGACGTTGTAACGTCCTTTTTTCGCGTCGGAATCATAGTCGTCAAGCGCGTCAGCGAGATATATCCATTTGCCTATCGCGTAGCAGAGCCCGTCGGTGAACTCTGTGGCGTATGTCCCCAGAACGTAGCGGGAAAGCTCCTCTATCATCTTTGCGTTGGGCTCACACACCATGTCGATTATCCCGCAGCCGCCCTCTTCGAGCGCGGCGAGCTCCTCCGAGCGGGAGCTTATTATCTCACACGCCGCGGGATGCTTTTTGAGCGACCTTTTAAATCCATTCCTGTATAGGAATGAAATGAAACCCTTTTTGTCCCCGTCGCGTTTGTCGTCCACGAGTTTGAAATAGGCAAGGGCGCAGTTCAGCGCGCCGAGAAGCATCGTGGTGTCGTCCGTCGCGGCCATGGGGCGGCGTCTGAACCAGTGCGCGATGCACCTTCTTCTTCTCACAACGAAGTCCTCATGCATGATGTTGTGCAGAAGCGCGCTCATGAAGGCCATGTCATACGTGAGGGTGGTGCGACATATCTGCCCGCATTCCTTTCCTATGCACTTGCACACTCCGCAGTAAACCGCGTTGTACAGAGTCTCGTCCTTTATGAACAAATTCGGCCTGTCCGGATTTATGTACCCAAACATATCCCTAAATCCTGTAAAATCCTATTTTCCTGTAAACCTTGTCAAGCGTCCTTGTCGCAACCGCGGCCGCCCTCTTCGCGCCGTCCGCGAACACGCCTTCCAGATACGCCTTATCGGAAAGCAGCCTTTTCTGTTCGGCCTGTATGGGCGAAAGCTTCGCGGCGACCGCCTCTCCCACGGCTTCTTTGAGACGGGCGTACCCCTCCCCCTCGAAGCTTTTTTCCGCATCCTCCAAAGAAACACCGGAGAAAACCGAATATATCGTGAGAAGGTTGCTCACCCCGGGCTTTTTCTCCACGTCATAGCGCACCTCGCCGTCGCTGTCGGTCACGGCCTTTTTGAACTTCCTCATTATCGCGTCTTTGTCGTCTGTCATGAACACCGACGCGTTAGGGTTGTCGGCGGACTTGGACATCTTCTTTGAAGGGTCCTGGAGGTCGTATATCTTCGCCCCCACCTCCGTGAAAAGGGGCTTCGGCACAGTGAATGTGGGTGAATAAATCGAGTTGAATCTCTCGGCGATGTCCCTCGTTATTTCAAGATGCTGCTTCTGGTCCGCCCCCACGGGCACGACGTCGGCCTGGTAGAGAAGTATGTCCGCCGCCATGAGCACGGGGTAATCCAAAAGGCCCATGTTTATGTTTTCCGCATGCCTGGATGATTTGTCCTTGAACTGAGTCATTCTCTCCATCTCACCCACATACGTGAAGGTGTTGAGGACCCACGCGAGTTCGGCGTGAGCGGGAACGTGAGACTGGAGGTAGAGAACGCAACTTTGCGGGTCCACGCCGCAGGCGATGTAGAGCGCGAGAAGGCTCAAAGTCTTTTGGCGAAGCTCCGCCGGGTCCTGACGCACGGTTATGGCGTGCATGTTGGCGATGGCGTAAAAACAGTTATACTCACGCTGACGCCTGACCCAGTTGTCTATGGCGCCTATGTAGTTGCCTATGGTCAAATTGTTGGTGGGCTGCACCGCAGAATACAGCACTTTTCCGGTATTTTCCATGCCTTCCAAAATTTCGCTGACAAACCCCCAAAATAGCGTTAGAGGTATTTTAACAAATTTCACCGCACGTGTAAAGAAAATTCCTTCTCTTGCGCACCATGTCACCAAAATATCATGAAAACCACACACACGGCTCAGAGCCCCAATAACACGTCAAAAAAGCGCGCCGTACGGCGCGCCGCGGGTCCAAATATAAAAGCTTAGTCAAAACGGAGAAGCGAAGGAAGAAAATATGCCGTCTGCATGTTCCACCAGTCAAAATCGTGCTGGGAATCCCCTCCCCAGTATTCACAGCGTGCGGGGATGTTTCTGAACTTCAAAACGCTCTCCATCTCCTGAGTGCTCTCATACGCAGCTCTCTCCCCCGTACCCTGGCCCGCACAGAAGATTATGTTGGAGCTTCTGTATCTCGAGATAAGAGGCGACCCCTCGTCCGTCTTTTTTACAAAGAGAACGGGTGAGTTGCGTTCGGTGATGTCATCCTCGTAGTCTCTGAAATAATATCCGCAGGAATATACGCCACTGAGGCACATCACGGCGTCAAAAATGTCGGGGTACCGGAAAAAAAGGTTCGCAGCGTGCATGGCACCCATGGCGACGCCGGACAGAGCGAAACGTATCTTCCAGCCGTTAGCGGCGGTGTTCATGTCGGAAAATCCGGGCACGGCCTCATCCACGATGTATTTTATCCACTGTTCGTATCTTTCCGAGCGCGTCCTTCCGTCGCCCGTGCCCGCGAGGGCCTCATAATCCACTTCGTCAACCGCGAAAACCTGGAGGTCCCCCCTTTCTATATAGGGCGCGTATACGTTGAGAAGATTGTTCTCAAACTCATAGAACCTTCCTCCCCTTGACGGCAAAGCTATCATGGGCTTGCCGCTGTCGCCGTAAATTTTGTATTCCATGTCCCTTGAAAGATTCTGTGAAAACTGTTTTCTGTACTGTATGTTCATCCTGAATTACCTGCCGGCACGTCATTTGATGTTTTGCTCCCGCCATTTTCAGTAACGTCTGCGCATGCCTTCGGGTGTTCAACGGAAATGACAATTTTGTTTTTTTAGGACCTATCCTTCGCCTTCATCTCGCCGTGTGAGGAAAAAAACTCCAAAAGATCGTCCCTCACCTGCATGGCAGAGACGTCGTTCAAAATCTCATGCCTTGTGTCCCTGTATATCATCATGCTGAGATCTTCCATCCCCGCGTCGGCATACATGTCGTACACCTTTTCAACGCCTTTGCCGTATCCTCCCACGGGATCGTCCGAACCCGACACAATGTAAAGAGGGAGGGATTTAGGCGTCAGAAGAAAAGTCTCCTTTTTGCAGGCGAGCCTCACGACACTGAAAAGCGTTTTGAAACCGTTCACCGTGAACGTGAAACCGCAAAACGGATCCTCAATGTATCTGTCAACGATCTCACTCATTACAGAGAGCCAGTCGAACGGCGTTCTTTCGGGTCTCAGCTTTTTGTTGTACGAACCGAAGGCAACAGAGTCCAGAAACTTTGACCTGTACATCTTTCCTCGGAACGCGCCGGTGAGGGAAGCGAGGCAAAGACCCGCCCCCGTCATAAAAGAGCTTTGATATCCCGTGCCCATTATGACGGCGCCCGCTAGGTCCACGCCGAATGACGCGGCGTACAGTCTCGCGAAAAAGGAACCCATGCTGTGTCCGAGTATGAAAAGCGGTGCGTCCGGCTCGATTTCGCGAAGCTTGAACGTAAATTTCCTGAGATCCTTCATGACGGTGCCGACGGGGTCATCGTCACAAAAATAACCCAAAAGTTCGGGCGCCTTCGCGGTCTCGCCGTGCCCCAGATGATCATCCGCGCCGACGAGATATCCGTTTTCGACAAAAAATTCCGCCGTAGGCGCGTATCTTCCGCCGTATTCGGCCATCCCGTGAATTATCTGTATTATTCCTTTTGGTTTCCCTTCGGGACGCCAGACAGTGGCGTGCACCTCGGACTTTTTGTCCTCGGAGTCAAAGTAAATGTCTTCCATGGTTTCTTGCCCGGGTTAATTTTAACCTCAGTTATTTTTAACAAACTTTGCAATTTCGCAAAGGTTGTCCTCCGAAATTTGTCTTTCTCCGCGCTCTATCTCACGAATCATGTCGAGCGCCTTTGAATTTACGGGAGACAAAGTGCCCGCCTTTTTTGAAAGTCTTTCAAGCTCGCCGTTTATGTACTCCGCCTCGCTCTTTTTCCCGGCCTTCAGATCATGATACATGCCCGACACGACGCCGGCGTGATTTTTCATGGCGACGGGAAGAAGTCTTTGTGAGAGCGCTTTTTTCGCGCGGCCCCGGAAGTCCAACAGGCGTTTTATGTCATGGCCCTGGAGTTTCCCGGATTTGACGCCGAGAGCGTCCGCCGCCGAAAAACATTCGTGAATTATCGAAAGAGCGACGCCTCTAAGATCTTTGTCCGCCGCTATCTCACCGAAACTTTTTCCGCTCATGCCGGAAAGGGGTGAAAACGCCGCGTTTATCGACAGTTTCGCCACCCTCGCGCCGGAAAAGTTTTCCTCCCTCGTGACTTTGCCCATCCGTGAAAGAATAAACTCCGCATCATCCTCCCTCCGGTTTTTCCCGAAGGGCGAGCCCAAGGCGAAATTTATCTTCTTCGGAGACGACGTTATGGCGACGACGCCGGGCCCCAAAAGGCTCGCGCCCCAGCTCACGACACATCCCAAAGTCCTCTCTTTGCCGATTTTTCGGGCAACTCCTTCTTCCGGGAGCCCATTTTGGAGAGTGCACACCGCGCCGTCCGCTTTGAGATGCGGAAGAAGGAAATCAAGAACGGCGTCGTTTTCGCTCTGCTTCGTGAGAAGGATTATGACGTCATACTCCCCCTCCATTTCGGAAGGAAGAAAGGCCCTGACCTTCGCCGAAAAATCCGCTTCCCCCGTCACCCGGGCTCCGTTTTTTCTGAGCGCCCCGACGTGGTCTACGTTTCTCGAAAACAAATCCGCTTCCGCGCCGCCCGCGGAGATGTACGCCCCGAGAACAGTTCCCATGGCGCCGGCGCCGTAAACGGCGAAGCGCTTTCCCTCCGCGTTCTCCATCCCGGTTTTCTCCGTCAATTCATCCTCGCGACGCCCGACTCTATGGCCGCGATGGACACGGCCTTCGCCACCTTTTTGTGGACGCTCTTTTCGTACGCGGGCGGAAGAAGAAAGTCGCGGGAAAGTCTGCCCTCCGCTCCCGAGGCTATTCCCTCGGCTGCGGCGACAAGCATTTCAAAGTTTATGTCGGAAGCTCTCACGTCCAAGGCCCCCCTGAAAAGTCCAGGAAAACAGAGGACGTTGTTTATCTGATTGGGATATTCTGACGATCCGGTGCCGACTATGTACGCGCCGGCCTCCTTCGCAAGCTCGGGCAGTATCTCCGGCACGGGGTTCGCGCACGTGAAAAGTATCGGGTCTTTCGCCATGGAGCGCACCATGTCCTGCGTGACGGCCCCCGGCCCGGAAACGCCTATGAAAAGATTCGCGCCATTCATGGCGTCATAAAGACTCCCGCTTCTGAAATCCCTGTTCGTGACCCTGGCTATTTCGGCCTGAGGCGCCGTGAGATTTTTGTCGCCCTCGCGGATTATCCCCGCTTTGTCACAGACGATTATGTCGGCAGCGCCGCATTTGAGAAGAAACCTCGTCACCGATATCCCGGCGGATCCCGCGCCGTTTATGACAATTTTGAGTTCGCCAATCTTTTGGCCGGTGATCTTCAGCGCGTTTATGAGCGCGGCATAGATGACGACCGCCGTGCCGTGCTGGTCATCATGGAACACGGGGATGTCGAGATCTTTTTTGAGCCTTCTTTCTATTTCAAAACACCTCGGCGCGGAGATGTCCTCGAGATTTATGCCGCCGAACGAGCCCGAGATGAGTTCGATCGTTCTGACTATCTCGTCGACATCCTTGCTTTTCACGCAGATGGGAAAAGCGTCGACGTCTCCGAACTCCTTGAAAAGCGCGCACTTCCCCTCCATGACGGGCATGCCCGCCTCGGGGCCTATGTCACCTAATCCCAAAACGGCCGTACCGTCTGTTATGACCGGTACGGTGTTCCAGCGCCTTGTTAGGGTGAAGCTTTTTTCAGCGTCCTTGGAAATGGCGAGACATGGCTCGGCGACACCGGGCGTGTAAGCGAGAGAAAGGCTGTCCCTGCCGTCAAGTGGCACCCTGACCCGCGTCTCTATTTTTCCTTTCCATTCCGCGTGTTTTCTGAGTGATTCTTCCCTATAATTCATTTGTTTTCCTTTTTCGCGCGCCAGTCCTCATACGCCTGAATGCTGCGCCTTATGAGCTTCATGGCCTTGTCCCTGTGCTGGACCTCCCGCACGGTGGTTATCTTGTACTCCAAAGCTTTGTACACCTCAAAGAAATGCATGAGCTCTTCATATATGTGAGAGGGGAGATCCTCTATGTCCTTGTACCCGCTGTACGTGGGGTCCTTTAAAGGCACGGCCAGAATTTTTTCATCGTGGTCCCCGCCGTCTATCATGCGGATGACGCCTATGGGCTTGCAGTCAACGAGAGTCATGGGAAATATCGACTCCGTGCAGAGTATGAGAACGTCCAGGGGGTCACCGTCCTCCCCCAGTGTGTGGGGAATGAAGCCGTAGTTTGCGGGATAGACCGTCGACGTGTACAAAACCCTGTCAAGTTTAAGGCAACCCGTCTCCTTGTCGAGCTCATACTTCGCCTTGCTGCCCTTCGGGATTTCTATGAGCGCCTGGAATTTGTCCTCGGAGACCCTCTCCTTGGGAAGATCGTGCCATATGTTCATGCTCCCACCTCTCGTCTTCTTTGTGCGGTCTCATGCGACCTCACGCATTATAACATACAGAACGCCGAAACAAAAGAAAATTTGAGGGTGTGAACTCAAATTATTGTAAACGCCACCCATATCGATTCTGCCGCGATGTTTTGTTTTTGCATAGATATAATCTATAACGCGCAATAAATAAAAAAATAACGATTATATGTGGTATCACGGCCCTCGCGGTGTTATAATGCTGTCATGACTTCCAAAGGAGATTATCACATGTACACGTCAATAATCGGATATCCCAGGATAGGAGCCCAAAGAGAGCTCAAATTCGCGAGCGAGAAATATTTCCGCGGCGACATAGACAGGGCCGACCTTGAAAAATGCGCCTCCTCCATAAAGATGAGCGCGTGGAAAAAGATGTACGAAGAGGGGATAGATTTCATCCCGTCAAACGACTTCTCGTTCTACGACGGCATGCTCGACACGGCGGTGCTTTTGAACGTCGTGCCGCAAAGATACAGGGCTCTTGGGCTTGACCCTCTCGATGAGTATTTTTCTATGGCGAGAGGATACCAGGGGGACCGCGGCGACGTCAAGGCGCTCGCGATGAAAAAATGGTTCAACACCAACTACCACTACATGGTCCCCGAAATAGACGACAACACCAAAATCTTCCTCATGGGGGACAAGCCGTTCAAAGAATACGCTGAGGCCAAAGAGGCGGGCATAGAGACCAAACCCGTCGTCATAGGCCCGTACACCTTCCTGAAACTTTCGAGATACCTCGGTAAAAAGACAGAATGGGATTTTTCTACTGACACGGCATCAGCCTATGCCAGCCTCCTTTCACAGTTTTCCGACCTCGGCACGCACTTCGCGCAGTTTGACGAACCGTGTCTCGTCTTCGACATGACAAAAGAGGACATAAACCTGTTCACGTCGATTTATGAAAAAGTTTTTGAAAAGACATACCGCACCAAGGTCATTTTGCAGACCTACTTCGGAGACGTGAGGGACTGCTACAAAGAGATAGTCTCCCTCCCGTTCGCTGGGATAGGTCTCGACTTTGTCGAAGGGGACAAAACCCTTGATCTTGTCAAAGAAAACAGCTTTCCGAAGGACAAAATACTTTTTGCCGGCATAGTCAACGGCAAAAACATCTGGAGAAACAACTACTCCAAGACCTTGGACGTTCTGAAAGACCTTGCCGCGTCTTCGGGTGAGATGGCGATAAACACCTCCTGCTCCCTTCTGCACGTCCCCGTGACCGTGAGAAGCGAGACGAAGCTTTCGTTCGAATATCTCGACCACTTCGCGTTCGCGGAAGAAAAAATAGGCGAACTCAAAGATTTAAAAGAAATCGCGGAATCCACCGACCCCGAAAGTTGCGTATCCTACAAAAACAACCAGAAGCTTTTCTCCGGCAAAAGGGGCGGCGGGGACGACGCGGTGAAAGCGGCCGTCAAAGCCATAAAGGAAAGCGACTTCACGCGGCTTCCGGAATTTAAAGAAAGGGAAAAGATACAAAAGGAAAGGTTCGGTCTTCCTCTCTTCCCCACGACAACGATTGGTTCATTTCCCCAGACGGCCGATGTCAAAAACGAAAGGGCGCGCCTCCGCAAAGGCGAAATTTCCGAAGAGGAATACGAAAAGTTCACGGAAGGGAAAATCAGTGAGTGCGTGAAGCTCCAAGAAAATCTCGAACTTGACGTTCTCGTGCACGGTGAATACGAGAGAAACGATATGGTCGAATACTTCGGCGAAAGACTGAAAGGATTCCTCTTCACCGAAAAGGCATGGGTCCAGTCATACGGCACGCGATGCGTGAAGCCTCCCATCGTCTGGGGAGACGTCTCGCGTGAAAACCCCATGACCGTCAGATGGTCGGTGTACGCACAGTCGCTCACAAAAAAGCCCATGAAGGGCATGCTGACGGGGCCCGTGACCATTTTAAACTGGTCCTTCCCGAGAGAGGACATCTCCGTCCGCGAAAGCACGCTTCAGATTGCGCTCGCCATTCGCGCCGAAGTCCTGGACCTTGAAAAAAACGGCATCCGCGTCATACAGATAGACGAAGCCGCGCTGAGAGAAAAACTCCCATTAAGGAAGGGCGACTGGTTCAAAAATTACCTCGATTGGGCGATTCCCGCTTTTCGTCTGGTACACAGCGGCGTCAAGCCCGAAACGCAGATACACACACACATGTGTTACAGTGAGTTCACGGACATAATAAAGGCGATAGACGACATGGACGCCGACGTCATAACGTTCGAGGCGTCGCGCTCCGACCTTCTCATCCTCGACTCCCTGAAAGAAAACAACTTCAAAACGGAAGTCGGACCCGGGGTGTACGACATACACTCGCCGAGGGTGCCCTCCAAAGAGGAGATAGTGACCGCGCTCGAGAAAATGATTGAAAAGCTCCCCAAAGAAAAACTCTGGGTGAACCCCGACTGCGGGCTCAAAACGAGGGAACCTGCCGAGACGGAGGCGAGTCTCGCAAACATGACGAAAGCGGCGTCAGAACTTCGCACGAAATACGCGAAATAAAAGCCGGACATCATTTTATCAGACGGCCGGGACAAAACCCGGCTGTAATCATATGCGTGTCCGGCGAATCGAGTAGGTCAGGAGGATGCTTATCCTCCTTTCCTCTCACACCACCCCGCAT
>JAJQAJ010000013.1 GCA_021203865.1 Clostridia bacterium | reverse complement strand
TTTCCCTGTCCGCATGGCCAAAGTAATCTAGATATTCATGGACTTCATTTTTCGTGAATCCGAAATACTCGACGAAATTATCGTTGAGAACGGAATAAACGTCCACGTTGTTGAGACCGCTATATGTGCCTTCTTTGAAAATTCGCGTAATTCCCGTCAGAACGGCGAAACTCAAACATTTGTTGCTTTTAAGTCCGGCAGAAAGAAAGGGCTTCATGAAATTCAGAATTTTGTCGTAGTACCCATTGTCGGCGCCTGCCTGAATCGGCACATCGTATTCGTCTATGAGAATAATCGGCTTGACCTTGTGATGGTCGTACAGCATACGTGACAAAAGTTGCAACGATCTAACCATCTCATACTCTGACGCGCGCATCTCACTGATTTTTTTATACATGGTCAAATCGTGTACCTGCTCCACCGACTCGCTTGTCATAAGCTCGTTATGACGCAAAAACTCAACCGAAAGGGAATCTCTGATAAGACCCATGACATCATCATATGAATTCAGCTCGACCTCTTTGAAATCAAGGTAGATAACGGGATATTTTCCCTGCTCCGACGTGTATTTTTCACCGCACTGCCAGATTTTAAGATCTTTGAAATAGACGGAAGTGTCTTCATCTGTCTTTTCAAAAAAAGTCTTAATCATGTCAAGGTTGAGGGATTTTCCGAATCTTCTGGGCCTCGTAAAAAGTTTGGAGCGATATTTATTGAGGTTGAAATCGTCTATAAGATCCTTGATGAGGAGCGACTTGTCAACGAAATAACAGGTCGACACGGTGCCGATAAAATCGCTCTCCGCGGAAACTCCTATCTCCTTTTTGATTTCGCTCATGACTTTTCTCCATCCACACTTATGTTGTATGTATTGTACAGCATCCGACAAAAAATTTCAAGTCTCAAAATGCCGGTTAAAGGGAAGGGTATCCGAATCACTCCGTCCGAAACGTCTTTGTCCCCGCCTGTCCGGGCACGTCTTAAAGCCAGCCGGAGTTCGTCGGTCCACTCTCCGGCGTCTGTTCGCAAAGCCAAACTGTTCGCCGAAAGACCCCATTCCCCGCCTGCAAACCCGGTATAGCTTCAAGATCTCATGATGTGACACGATTTTTACACACGGAAAATCGGCCGAGGAAATCCCGACCGAATTCGCGTGTCAGTTTTTAACATCTGCATCCGGACAAAAGCGGGTTCTTTCTTTACACAGCGTCACTTCTCTTGCTTTTTTCTCAAAAGCCAGATTGTCCGTCTTGAAAATAGTCGCTGTCGAGAAACTCTCTCATGCCTATTTCGAAACCCGTCGCATACCGCTTTAAACGTCGCAATGGACCCGCTCCCCCCTCTGCCGCGTGCAGATGGCGGACAAAGTCTCCGCCGAAATTTCCGCCGAAGTTTTATTTTTTGATGTACGCAGGATTAAGAATCCCGACATAAGGAAGCGACCTATATTCACCGTCATAGTCAAGGCCATAGCCTATGACGAAAGCGTCGGGGATGGAAAAGCAGCAGTAATCAGCGGCGACGTCCACCTCGCGCCTTTCGGGCTTATCAAGGAGGGCGGCACACTTGACGGACTTCGCTCCTTCCTTATACAAAATCTCCGTGAGGCTTTTCAAAGTGTAACCGGTGTCTATGATGTCCTCAGCTATGAGAACGTCTTTGTCTTTGACATCGCACCCTATGGAGTTTATGACCACCTTCCCCGAAGACACGGAATCAGAACCGTACGAGCTGGCCTTCAAAAAAGCGAGTTCCAAAGGAAAATCCAGAACCCTGATAAGGTCCGAACAGTACACCACGGCCCCGGTGAGAACACCAATGACAAGAGGCTTCTTACCCTTGTAATCCCTGTTGATGTCGACGGCGACTTCGGCGATGCGTTTTTTTATCTGTTCCTCAGTGAGGAGAATTTCCTGGCAAAAGTCTTCCATGGTCAAAAATTGCTCCCGTTCCAGCCCCAGTTCTCCACTTCACTGTACGTGACGTAAACGTTGCTTCCTTCTATGCCGTACTTTTTCATGATGCCGCAGATTTCGGCGGTCATCTTCTTGTAATTCGACGGCGTTGAAGAGCCGTAAAGGCTGACGGACACGAACGCGGCGGCGTCCGGGTGTTTTCCGCCCATGTAGAGCGTGTAATCGTCCTCAATTCCAACCATGAGGTAGAACTCGGGTTTGCCGATGATGCTGACGGCCTTGCCGAGCTGGGACTTTATCTCGTCCTTCTCGCCATCCGAGAGCTTCTTGCTTACTTTGCAGTCGATGTAGGGCATAATCTTTCTCCTTATAACTTTCTGTAATCACAGCACGTAATGCTGTACGGATTCGAGGTTTGAGGCGTGATTTTGACCTTTTCCGATATCTCCACTCCACCTACGACCAAAATGTCAGAGCCGGAAGCGACAAGGGGCACGCATTTACGAACCCTCAGAGGTATTTTGAGATCCGTGAAATATTTGGAAAGGTTCTTCGTTCCCCCGCCGAATTTTGTGAAGGTGTCACCCTCCCTCATGAACCTTATGACCGCGCCCCGAGGGACGGCGTCCATGTCGAAAAATAGCACCTTTTCGTGCGCCGAAGGGATGTCCCCGGACGCGCCTCTTACTTTCGCGACACCTAAAAAGACGTTGCCGTCGGGTCTTATCACACACATCTCATTATAGTATGATTGCCTTTTTGTCGCAAGCATAATGGGCGTCTCCTCAAAATCTCTTTCCCCGGCCACACAAAGGGATATACATCCGTTTTCCGAACGCGCGAGAAGTCCTAGAAATACGAATTTTTTGCCGGCACCCTTAAACTGAAGGTTGAAAAGAGTCTCCACATGCTGGCGCGTGTAGTCTTTGAGGCCGAAATTTTCAAAAACTGAAAGTACGGCGCGGGAAAATATGGGAAGACTTTCACATCGCAATATGCTATATCCCCCAGGAACATTTTCTATAAGCTTCTCCCCTTCCCTTTGAAGGTCCTCTTCCGTCTCTCTCACTATTTCCGAAAATCTTAGCATTGAACGCATGGCGCCGGGAACGACGTCCTCCAGAGCCGGAAGGACATTATGCCTTATTTTGTTTCTCGTGTACTCGTCCGAAAAATTCGTTTCGTCCTGGACAAAGGGAATACCGTTTTCCTCTATGTAATCGTCTATCTCCTTCCTCGTGGTTTTAAGCAATGGGCGGATTAGATAAACCGACCCGATTTTTTGTCTTTTGCCGTCATCAGCATTTTCAAAGACCGCGACGGGGCCGTCATGGATGCCGGACGCCCCCTTCATGCCGGAGCCTCTCGCAATGTTGAAAAGAAGAGTCTCCGCGTTGTCTTCTAGATGGTGCGCCGTGGCGATATAGTCTATTTTTCCGAAAGGGCCTTCCTCAGCGCTTTTTTGCACGGCGTCAAAATAGCACCTAAGGCGCCACGCCCTCGCACGCTCCTCGTTGAGCTCGCCCTTAGCCTTGTCATATTTATAGGAATGGCACTTTATGCCGAGCTTCTCGCAGTATTTTATGACGAACGCAGAATCGTCCGCGGATGCGGGGCGGATGGCGTGGTCACAGTTGAGAGCCGAAACCTTGATCCCGAAGGCGTCCTTATTCTCCCATAGGTAGCACAAAAGTGCCATGGAGTCTTTGCCTCCGGACACCGCGACACATATATTTTTATTCTTATATTCTTCAAAACTCAATCCCATACTATCATTATGAATGGATATATCCCACCATATGCCACGATGAAGCTGATAAATCAGAATTTA
>JAJQAJ010000021.1 GCA_021203865.1 Clostridia bacterium | reverse complement strand
GATTGCTCCATGGGATCCTTAGTCCCACGCGTCTGCCAATTCCGCCATAGCCGCATGTATTTTTAACAAATTTTTTGTGAATTTGAAAGCTTTTAACAAATTAACAATTTATCTATGTTAATCTACCCACATAAGACCGCAAATATCACAATTCGTGTTTAACTCGATTGACTCAAAATTGAATAATCTTTGTTGCTCACCTTCAAATCATTTAAATCTTACTCTTAAAAGCCATCGATTGTCAAGAAATTTATGAGTGCAAATTCATTCTGTCTTAGAAACACACCGGAATGAAATTTGTGTTACAAAGCAAAAACCGGGAAGTACCATGCACTTCTTCCGCACGGAATGAATTTATTATTAAAGCAAATAACTATCGCCGGCTGTATGTCTTTTCCGCTGGCGTCAAGTACATACATGTTTTTTGTGGCGTTAGATGGTGAGAAATTAGTCTTTATTTCAATGGGATATAATTTTTCTCCGTCTTCAATGATGAGATCAATCTCTCTTTTTTCAGTGTCCCTATAGTAGTACACGTCACAGTCTGTTTTAGCGTTATAGAAACTTTTTACGATTTCGGACACGACGTACGTTTCAAAGATTGCACCGGATTTAGGATCGTTTTTTAGCTCTTTCGCATTTTTTATCCCACAAAGATATGATACGATTCCGGTGTCCATAAAATAGAACTTTTCTGTTTTTGTCAGCGATTTTAGTTTGTTGTTATAATATGGTTCCACTATTTTTATGACCCCGAGAGCGTCGAGTGTCATTACCCATTTTTTTGTTGCTGCGTAGTTCAACCCCAACGATTTTGAGATGGAATTGTAGTTAAGCTCCTGTCCAGTTGTGATGGCCATATATTTTAGAAATTTGAGAAATGACGTGGTGTCGGATACCGCCGAAAGTTCCATCACATCCCTCATAAGATATGTTCTGACGTAATCAGAAAAATATTTGCCCGCTTCAAGTTCATTTGAATACAGCTCAGGCATTCCGCCCTTGAAAATTCTCTCGTATATCTCATCCGTGCTTTTGGCAACCGATGATTCAAAACGTTTTCTGAGACTGTCAAGATTGGGAATAAAAACTCCTGTGTCCCTTTTGTCGAGCTCAGCTGAAGTTAAAGATGACATGTCAAATACCGCGCATCTGCCTGCCAATGATTCACTGACATTTTTCATCATTGAAAATTTTTGAGACCCTGTCAGCCAAAATAGGCCATAACTATTCTCGCCATTTCTTTTTTTCTCATCAACGATGTACTTAATGGTTGTCAGGAGGGCGGGAGCCAGCTGAAACTCATCAATTAAAACAGGGGGAACGTATGTCTCAAAAAATCCTTTAGGATCTTCCAGAGCCGATAAGAGAGCGTCAATATCGCTTAGGCTTACGTATGTTCTGTCCGCGTCAGCCAAATGATTCAGCATCGTTGATTTTCCGGATTGTCTGAGGCCGCAAACCATGATGACGGGATAATGCTTCGAGGCATAAAGTATTTCAGACTCCATTGCTCGGGGTATGTAATACATCGTGGTCATCTCCTTTGGTGTTTTGAATCTTGTCATGATTATAGCAATAAAATTTCTTTTGTCAACCGATAATTTCATCAATTAAAATAAAAATTATGAATGCAGCAACAAAAAAATGAGGTGTAATCATCTTTTCGGATTTTTTTTGATAGACTGCTCTAAAAATTTTTCAAATCAAGGTTTGTTGGACGTATATTTGATACCTGAAATGAAAATCAATCTGGATGCTTTGGCGTTATGCCATGGCATCCTTTTTTCACTGACCATTATTCCACGTGGTTAAAATTAACCGAGGCGGGGTTTGACGTTAGTTCTTAAAAGTGGTATAGTGAATTAGTTGTTTCAGGAGTAAAATATGAACATATGTAAAAGCTGCGGATTTGAATTTGAGGGTAAGTTCTGTCCCGAGTGCGGTACCAAGTATGAACTCGCTAGGATATGCAAAATTTGCGGAGCCGAGGTTAAAAGCAGGTTCTGCCCTGAGTGCGGAGCTAAATATACGGAAAATGACGATATTGCCACTTCGATTGAAGATATGTTGGAAGATGAACTTTCGGATGTATCCCTCGGAGCGGAAGAAACCGTGATTCCCGTATTGGGCGATGATGGGGACGAAGACTTCGCGTCAGACGCCAGCACGCCGAGCGAGGGACTGGAGTTCAAAGAAAAAAAGAATTACTGCATTCTCGAATGGGTGGGTGAGTGTGAGGATACGAATATTGTCATCCCATACGAGCATAACGGCAAACCCGTAAAGACAATAGATGACAGGGCGTTCATAGGATGTAAATTCATAAAATCGGTCTACATTCCGTCCGCAGTTGAAAAAATTGGAAACTGGGTTTTTGCGGGCTGCCATTCTTTGAGACATGTGAACATTCCTGAAGGCGTTATATCATTGGGTGACAATGTCTTTTATGAATGTTTCTCGTTGACGGAAATAAAAATCCCGGACAGCGTGACTTATCTAGGTGCGAACTCTTTTGAAAACTGTTTAAGCCTCAAATCGGTGTCATTAGGCGACGGTCTTAGAACACTTGAGGAGAAGTCTTTCATAAGATGCGAATCTCTAAGCAATCTAACGTTTGGCAACGGAATGATATCCACTGGAAATCTGGCTTTTTTCGGGTGCAAAGCTTTAACCGAACTCGTCATACCGAACAGCGTGACAAACATAGGTAACATGTGTTTTGAAGAATGCACGGGCCTTGTGAGCGTTAAGGTGGGCGCTGGAGTGAAAACCATAGGGTACCGCGCATTCAGCAAATGCGGAAAGCTTACGTCTGTCACAATGGGGGAGTCCGTGACTACAATTGGACCATACACGTTCAGAGGCTGCACATCGCTGAAAGACTTGGCGGTTCCGGACAGCGTCAGCGTTTTAGGTGACGGCCTTTTTTTCGGATGCCGGACTCTTACGAAATTTTCTATTCCGGACTTGGTGACAAAGCTGGGACCATGCCTTTTCGGCGGATGTGCCTCGCTTACGGAAATTGTCATCCCGCAAAGCGTCAAAGCAATCGGAGAGTATGTGTTCAGTAAATCCGGCATAAAGACGATATATTACTGCGGAGATGAGGAAGACTGGTCGCTCCTGTCGAATTTTCCCGCGTCAAACAGCTTGAACAACATCACCGTTTACTACTATTATGAAAAAAGGCCTAAAAAATTGGGGCGTTTTTGGCACTACGGCAAAGATGGAGGCATTGAGACGTGGTGAAATGGCATAATAATTTTTCTACGCATGATTTTCATGACGCTGAATTTCAACGCCACCGGAACAAGTTTCGCCTTTTCATGTCTGAGGATATGTCGGATTTGGGCCTTGCGAGCTTCGATAAATCGGAAAAAAATGACACAAAAATGAGCCGGGGGTTGATTTATCGCAAAGGAGAGGTTTCTTGCACCGTGGAGAGCGTGGGAACCTGTGGCGACTCCGTCGTAATCATACCATCAAGGCATGACGGGCTTTTAGTCACAAAGATTGAAAGTGGCGCGTTCGTCAATTGTGAATTCATGATAAGTTTATGTTTCGGCAGTGAAATCGCCGTCGTAGATGATATGGCTTTCGTCTTTTGTGACACTCTTAAAAGAATATACTTCCGCGGCTCGAAAGATGACTGGGACAAAATTTCCTTTGGAAAGGGAAACGATGTTCTCAAAGAAGCGACTTTGTATCTTTTCAGTGAAAAAAACCCGGGTCTGCAAGGAAATTTTTGGCACTGGGACAAGAACGGCAAAGCCGAGGTTTGGTGAAAAGGCTCATTAGGAGAAAATATGAACATTTGCAGAAAATGCGGTTTCGAATTTGAAGGGGGATTTTGTCCCAAATGCGGAAAGGACTCCGTCGAAACACTGTTTGATTTGTGTTTGTCGGATGTTTCAATTCAATCGGACAGCGAAGACTATGCTGCCGTCTCGTGGCTTGAATGGAGCAAAAACCTCAAATTTGAACTTGATGACTCGGGATACATGGTGAAGGGCATCGGCGGGTGTAAGGATGAAATCCTGAACATTCCGCCTGAGAACAAAAAAACTCCGGTGACGAAAATTTCTGTTTGGGCGTTTCACAACTGTAAAAATATTCACAAAGCTGTCATCCCGGAAGGTGTGAAATCTATCGGAGCGTTTGCTTTTTACGCCTGTGGCGCCCTCGAAGATGTGACCTTGCCCAAAAGCCTGACGAAAATAGGAGGTTCTGCGTTTGAAGGATGCTTGTCTCTCAGAAGAGTGTACTTTATGGGAGACAACATGGACTGGTCAAAAATTTCAATGGGTTCGTACAACGACGAGATTGTATCCGCCGAAAAATTCTTTTACAGCGAAAAGAGGCCTCAAAAGGACGGCTCGTTTTGGCATTATAAACACGGCGTACCTGACGCCTGGTGAAATGGCGGCATGCGTTAAACGTCTTTTCAAGCCCTGAAGTGACGCTCTCGCCAAAACTTATTTGTTCGATCTTAGGTTTGATTGTTTCCCGCGTTTTTTCGCGAGGGAACTTTTTCATGGTTAAAATTAACCCGGAATATCTCGTTCGTGCGTGAATAAAAATACGTTGAGAAGGCACACTGAAAATTTCGCGGTAAACGAAAAGATTAGCCAAAAAACGGAAAAATGTTTTTTTGGTATTGTAAAAAAGGTGATGTTATGCTATCATGTTAAACGTGTGAATTTTTCTTTTTATAGGATTTCACAAAGGTTTGAAAAATTTTTTTGGGGGAAAATTTAATGCTTAACAAAAAGGAATGCGTTGCGATGCTACTCGCGGGCGGACAAGGCTCCCGTCTTTTCGCCCTCACGTCCAACATCGCGAAACCCGCGGTGTCATTCGGCGCGAAGTACAGAATCATCGACTTCACGCTGTCGAACTGCATCAACTCGGGCATCGACACGGTCGGCGTTCTGACGCAGTATCAGCCTCTCGTGCTCAACGAGTACGTCGGCAACGGACAGCCCTGGGACCTTGACCGCACGTTCGGCGGAGTTCACATCCTCTCGCCGTACGAGGCTAAAACCGACACGTCCTGGTACAAGGGCACGGCCAACGCGATCTACCAGAACATCAGGTTCATGAAAAACTACGATCCCGAATACGTCCTCATCCTGTCTGGCGATCACATTTATAAAATGGATTATGACAAGATGTTGGAAGCACACAAGGCCGCGGGTGCCGACTGCACGATCGCGTGCATGGAGGTTCCTATGAGCGAGGCACCGAGGTTCGGAATACTCAACACGAATCCTGACGGCACAATCTATGAATTTGAAGAAAAGCCCGCAAAACCCAAGAGCAATCTGGCGTCGATGGGCATTTACATCTTCACGGCGTCAAAACTCTTCAAATATCTTGAGCTCGATAACGCCGACCCCAAGTCAGAAAAAGACTTCGGAAAAAATGTTCTGCCCGCGATGCTTAATGCCGGGAAAAAAATGCTCTCGTACAGGTTCCAGGGATACTGGAAAGATGTTGGGACTATAACGTCGCTCATGGAAGGCAACATGGATCTTTTGGGTTTGGAGCCCAAATTCGAGCTTCATGACAACGAAAGAGTCATCCATTCGAGGTCTCCCCTCGCGCCTCCCGCGTACATCGGAGGAGATGTGGTGAACTCCATTGTTGCCAACGGCGACCAGATAGACGGCAAGGTTCTCAATTCCGTCGTCGGAACGAACTGCGTGGTGGAGGAGGGGGCAGAAGTCATCGACTCCGTCCTCATGGGCAACATCACAGTGAAAAAAGGCGCCAAGGTTTACTATTCCATCATCGACGAGGAGGTCGTAATAGGCGAAAACGCCCAAATAGGCGACACCAAGGAGAAGGCTTCCAAAGTTGAGGGAAAGACCGCGGGGATAGCGGTTCTCGGACGCGGCATAAAGGTCAAGGCGGGCGGAAAAGTTCCGGCCGGCGAGATTGTCGACAAGGATGTCTAAGGGAGGATGAATCATGGCAGCATCAACAGTGGGTGTTATATTTTCAAGCATCAACGATGAGTATGTACCTGAGCTCACGAGAGTGAGATCGATTGGGTCCATACCTTACGGCGGGAGATATCGTCTCGTTGACTTTCCTCTTTCCAACATGGTCAATGCCGGCATAACCACCGTCGGCGTCATCACCAGGAACAATTACCAGTCTCTCATGGACCATCTGGGGTCCGGAAAATACTGGGACCTCGCCAGAAAGAACGGCGGGCTTATACTTCTTCCTCCGTATTCCGACGAGAGCGAAACACTTTACAAAAATCGTCTGGAGGCCCTCAAAGGGTGCACGTCTTTTTTGAGGAAGTCGAACGCAGACTATGTCGTTCTCGCTGACGCGAACGCCGTGTACAAGCTCGACTACAGCAAGGTCATAGACTACCACATAAAAAAGAACGCCGACATCACTTTGGCATATCATGAACACGTCTTTGACGGCAGGGCGTACATGACTTTCCGCATGGACGATGATGAGAGAATAAACGAGATAGAAGTTGACACGGCCGCTGACTATGAGAGAAAGAACTACATCGGCGTCATGGTTTTCAGAAGGTCCTTCCTTTTAAGCACCATCCAGAACGCCATAAAATGCGGCTACAAGAGCATGTCAAGGGACATACTCATACGCGAGCTTCCCAATCTCAAAATATACGGATACAAATATGAAGGCTTCTACGCCGACATCTCATCGCTGTCGGAGTTCTTCAAAGCGAACATGGCGCTTTTGAATTCGTCAGTGAGGAACGAGATATTCGGTGCGAGAGACATCTACACGAAAGTCAACGATTCCGCTCCCGCGAAGATCTGTGACACCGGCAAAATCAAGAACTCACTCATATCCGACGGATGTCTCATTGAGGGCAACGTCGAAAACTGTGTTCTTTTCCGCGGCGTCAAAATAGGCAAAGGCACGACAGTTAAAAACTGCGTCATAATGTCAGAGACTGAAATAGGCGAAAACTGCACGCTCTCCTATGTCGTATGCGACAAGGAGACGAAAATATCAAACGGCATAATCCTCGCCGGGATTGAGTCGCAACCTTATTTCGTCCACAAAGGGACAAACATCTGATCGGAGGAAACAATGGCAACAACAACGAAAAAAACGACCACCACAAGGGTGAGAAAGGTGACCGTTGCGGGTGAAGGAGCGGCCGAAAAGGCTGCAAAAGCCAAAAAAGAACCCGCAGGAAAGAAGAAGATTCTTTTCGTCGCGTCCGAATGCACACCCTTCATCGTCACAGGCGGCCTCGCCGAGGTCATCGGCTCACTGTCCAAGGAGCTTGCGAAAACCGGAAGATACGACGTCCGCGTCATTCTTCCGCTGTACTCGGACATAAAGGATGAGTACAGGTCCAAGTTCAACTATAAGGGAAATCTCTACGTGCATCTCGCGTGGAGAAACCAATACTGCGGCATATTCGAGTATGTCCAGGACGGCGTGACGTTCTACTTCCTCGACAACGAGTACTACTTCAAACGCCCCGGCTGCTACGGATACTATGACGACGGGGAAAGGTTCGCCTTTTTCTGCAGGTCTGTTCTCGAAGTGATGCCTTTCTTGGGTTTCTACCCCGACATAATGCATTGTCATGACTGGCAGGCAGCTCTCGCGGCCATCTATTTAAAGACCAACTACTGTTTCAGGGAAGAGTACCAGTACATAAGGTCGCTTTTCACGATTCACAACATCGAGTATCAGGGGATTTATTCCCTCGACCTCCTTTGCGATCTCTTTGACATCTACGGCAGATACAAGTATCTTGTCGAGTACAACAACTGCATAAACCTCATGAAGGGTGCCATTGAATGCTCGGAGAGGTTCTCAACCGTGTCCCCGACATACGCCGAAGAGATAAAGTATCCTTTCTATTCACACAATCTCGATCCCATCATCCGCAATAACGAGTTCAAACTTTCGGGCATACTCAACGGGATTGACGTCGAGGGATACAACAGTGAAAAAGACACTCATCTTTACGCCAATTTCACGGCTGATGACATGTCTGGAAAGGCCACGAACAAGGCTGAGCTCCAAAAGTTGGTAGGGCTTCCTCAGAAACCCGGAACGCCCATTATTTCCATGGTTTCAAGGCTCGTGTCGCACAAGGGTCTCGACCTTGTGACGAACGTTCTGGAAGAGCTTTTGCAAGATGACGTGCAGGTTGTCATTCTCGGCACCGGCGATCAGCAATACGAGGGATTCTTCAAATATCTCGCCGGAAAATATCCCGAAAAGATGAGCGCGCAGATACAGTTCAACAACGATCTTTCGCGAAAGATATACGCCGGAAGCGACATATTCCTCATGCCCTCCAAATCAGAGCCCTGCGGACTTTCCCAGATGATAGCGTCCCGATACGGCACGGTTCCCGTAGTGCGTGAGACCGGCGGTCTCAATGACAGCATCAAAGCCGGACAGAACGGATACACGTTCGCCAATTACAACGCCCATGACATGCTGTACGTCATAAAGCAGGCTGTGAACGATTATCATGACAAAGCGCTTTGGAATGACCTCATGAAGAGAGTCATCACGACGGACTTCAGCTGGACAAAATCCGCTGGTGAGTACGAGAAACTGTATCTCGACATGCTTTCATAAAACACAGGAGTACTAACATTGGCAAACGGCACTACGACAGAGAAACAAGCGAATGAACTCATAACGGGAAAACTGACAAGATATTTCGGCGTGACGCCGTCTGAGGCGACAAAAGACCAGATATACAAAGCGGTCGTCATGAGTGTCCGAGACATTCTTCTCGAAAAACGGCAGCGCTTTCACAAAAAAGCTAAAAGCGCGCGAGAGAAAAGGGTTTATTACCTATGCATGGAATTCCTTCTGGGCCGGTCGCTCAAAAATAACCTCTATAATCTAAGCCTTGAAGAAACCTTCGCGAAGGCGCTCGCGCCGATGAAAATTTCGCTTGAAGACCTCTATGAACTGGAACCCGACGCGGGACTCGGAAACGGAGGTCTCGGACGTCTCGCGGCTTGCTTCATGGACGCCCTCGCGACAGGCGACTATTACGCGATGGGGTATTCGCTCCGGTACGAATACGGTCTTTTCAAACAGAAGATAATCAACGGCTGGCAGACCGAACTTCCCGACGCATGGCTTCCGGGAGGTGAAGCGTGGCTGACTCAGAGGAGCGACAAATCGTTTATCGTTCGTTTCGGCGGAAAGGTGGAGGAGCGTTGGACCGAAAACGGGTTGATTACGGAGTACGTCAACTGCTCCGAAGTCGAAGCGGTAGCTTATGACATGATGATATCCGGAAAGGACAGCCAGGCGGTGTCCGTTCTTAGACTGTGGAAGGCCAAACCCAAACAGGACTTCAATATGAAGCTTTTCAGCCAGGGTGACTACTACCAGGCGATGGCTGACGACAACGACGCCGATCTTCTCACGAAAGTTCTTTATCCCGCGGACAATCATCTCGAAGGCAAGGCCCTCAGAATAAAGCAGCAGTATTTTCTCTGCTCCGCTTCAATACAGAACATTATAGAAGATCACAGGCACAGATACGGTGACCTTCGCGACCTTCCGAAGCTTGCCGCCATACATCTCAACGACACTCACCCCGCGCTCGCCATACCCGAGCTCATGCGAATACTCATAGACGAGTATTATTATAACTGGAATGAGGCATGGGCAATCACGACCGCGACATGCGCGTACACGAATCACACGGTCATGGCAGAGGCTCTGGAGACATGGTCGGAAGATCTCATTGAGCAGACGGTGCCGAGAATTCACGCCATTATAAAGGAAATAAACAGGCGGATGTGCGAAGAGCTTTGGGACGCATATCCCGGTCAGTGGGCAAAAATTTCAAGGATGTCCATAATCGAGCACAACCGTGTAAAAATGGCCAATCTTTCCGTTTACGGCGGGCACAGCGTAAACGGCGTGTCAGCGCTTCACAGCGAGATAATAAAAAGTTCAATCTTTAAGGACTTCTATGAGTTCACGCCCGAAAAATTCACAAATGTGACGAACGGGATAGCCCATAGAAGATGGCTCAACCAATCCAATCCTGAGCTTTGCGCTCTGCTTTCCGATTGCATAGGAGGAGGTTTTGAGCTTGACGCGTCTTTGCTTTCCGAGTTTAAAAAGTTTGAAAACGACGAATCGGTTCTGAAAAGACTTGGTGAAATTAAAGCCGAAAAGAAAAGACAATTCTCTGAATACGCGTTTAGAAAGGAAGCCTACAGGATTAATCCCGAAACTATATACGACGTTCAGGTAAAAAGGCTTCATGAGTACAAACGCCAGCTTCTCAACGTTCTCAATATCATTGACTCGTATCTCACGCTCAAAGAAAATCCAGACGCCGACATTGTTCCGAAAACTTACATCTTCGGAGCCAAGGCCGCTCCCGGATACTACGTCGCGAAGCAGATAATAAAACTCATAGTTTATCTCGCTGAGGAAATTAAAAAAGACCCCAGGATAAACGAAAAAATCAACGTCGTATTCATGGAAGAGTACAATGTAACTTTGTCCGAAAAGCTCATTCCCGCGGCAGAAATCTCAGAACAGATTTCACTCGCCGGAAAAGAGGCGTCCGGCACGGGATGCATGAAATTCATGATAAACGGCGCACTCACAATAGGGACGCTTGACGGCGCGAACGTCGAAATGGCGGAAGCCACGGGAGACGACAACATCTTCATCTTCGGATTAAAATCGGATGAGGTGGACGAGATTTGGCGCAGCGGTTATTCATCGAGCAAATATTACAATGAGTCCCCCAAACTCAGAAGAATAATAGAAGCTTTGATAATAGGATTCAACGGAGAATCTTTCGCTGACATCGCAAATTACCTTCTCACGCAGACGCCGATAGCTGATCCTTACATGTGCATGGTTGATTTCGAAGATTACAGGAGAACGCAGCAGATTCTGTCCGATTTGTATGTCAGAGATAAAATGTCATGGAACAGAAAGTCTCTTAACAACATCGCAGCGTCCGGATTCTTCTCAGCTGACAGAAGTATCGCCGATTACGCCAAAAACATATGGCACATCAAACCGTTTAAAAACGATAAGAAGTAAGCCTTAAATTTCAAAAATTGTTTATCATATTCAATCGGGCAAAAGGTTTTCCTTAGCCCGATTTTTAAAAAAATAACGTTGACAAATATAATGAATCGTATTATACTTAAAAAAAGTTAAGTTAAAAATCTTAACATATAATTATTTAAGCAAAAATTGCGGACATGTATGACAATATCGGAGAAAATCCATGTTCATCGGAAGAGAAAATGAACTTGCAAAATTGAACGCGGAACTTATAAAACCATCGGCGGCCGTGATGCTATATGGCAACAGAAGAGTTGGAAAGACATCTCTCATTTTGGAATCAGTAAAAAAGAGCCATGACAAGACCATATATTTTGAATGTCTTGCCGGGACACTCAGATACAACACGCTAAAATTCTGTGAAAAAATGGAAGAGATAGGAGTTAAAGCTGACAGTGAAAAGATAACGGATTTAATCGACGCGTTTAAAGTTCTCGATACCATCGGTGAGAGGTTCAATGTCGTTATTGATGAATATCCGTATTTAAAGATTTCATCAAAACCGGAATTCGTGGACAGCGTCTTTCAGAACATAATAGATAATCACATAAAGAATATACGTCTGATTATATGCGGATCTCACATTGGAATGATGAAAAACCTTTTAAGAAGCGACAACGCTCTTTTCGGAAGGTTCAGCCTAATTATGGAGCTTGAAGAATGGGATTATGTTGAAGCATCTGAATGTTACAAGAATATGAGCCCATATGATAAAGTCGCCTTTTATTCAGTTTTCGGAGGATCGCCGTACATAAATACATCCATAATTCCGGAAATATCATTAGAAGAAAACATCAAAAACATATATCTAAAAAAAGGAGCAATAGGTCTTCAATACGCGGAATTGCTTTTGACTACATCGCAAACAGGTTTAAAAGGTGACATTGAGACGATATTGGACGCGATTGGAAACAACAGAAAAAAATACACAGAAATCAAGAACATAACTAAAATTGAAAATGACAACACGTTCAACATTCAAATTAGAAACGCGATGTTTCTCGGTCTAGTAGACAAAAATTATCCGATAAACGATCCAAATAACAACAAACAGGCATGGTATGAAATTACTAACAACGTGATGCGCTTCTATTACACATTTCTCTATAAAAAGGCTGAAAACATATACAAACTCGGGCCGGACGAATTTTACAAAACCCACATAGAACCCAAACTCACTGATTTCATCTCCAGAAGATTTGAAGACATCTGTCTGAAATTTTTCTCAATTCAGGCTCACAACGGTAAACTTCCGGGGGTCATGGCAATAGGAAGATATAGTTACAACGACAGCATAAAAAAAAGAAGCGGTGAATTTGACGTTGTTTTGAAACACAAATTCAGCTTCGACATATATGAGGTAAAATATTACAAAACACCGGTAACTAGCAAAGTGATACGTGAAGAGATTGAGCAGATAAAAGAATTGGAATGGATGAATATAGACAAAGTGGGATTCATATCAGTTAACGGATTCGTTGATGACTGTGAAGGTCTTTTGATAACGGGAGAGGACCTTTATAAATAGCAAATTTACATGCTGATTTTGTGTACTATGCCAGACATAATTTAATCAATAAGTCAAATTTGTAGGGTTTGATGACATTTATTGATATAAATGAATTAAGTTCCGACAAAAAAACGTTTTGACCGGTCGGTCTTTCTGTCGATGACAAGGGAAAAATTTCTGAAAATAATCCCGAAGCTTTCATTATGCCCATAAGCGCGGATAATATTGACAAACCTTTCATTTATGAGCAAGTGTTAAACGGTCTTCATACGGCTTAGAAAAAACTCTGAGATTTTCCAGACAAATTTTCGGAGGAAGATAGTAAGATGCGCGGCGATAAGAATTCCCAAAAAATCAAGGAGAACTTAGGACACAATTTTCTCGGATTTATAGATTGAATTGTAATTTACTCATTATGAATAAATTAATTTTGACGTAGATAAATCCTAAGGATTGTGAGATGTCAATACAAGATATTGTATGTTTTTTAAAGCTTCATTCAATAAGGAGTTTTTAACGTAACTGTTCGTAAAAGCTGCATTTTACGAACAGTTATATTTCTCTTTCACTGCTCCACCTCTTTCATGAAAAAATCTTCCAGATAAACTAAAAGCGCTAAAAATCGGCAAATGTTGAGGAGGTCATGCCAAATTTTTCTCTCGGAAAACGTCGTCTTTGACGTTAAAACATGTCTCGAGTTTTATTTATCTTCCTGCCTCCCCCTCTTTCGCGTCAATTCAGTTATGTTCTTGACTGTTCGTAAAACACATTTTATAATGATGACATGGCAACTTCAAAAGACACAAATTATTACGCTCAGCGCAACAAACAGAACAACAGAAAGGTTCAGGCGCTTATAGACGGCTTTTTGCCTTCTTTTTGTGAAGACTATTTCATGGGCATAGACTCGCTTACGAGCCCGCTCACGCGTTTCAATTACGCAAATGACCTCAAGATCTTCTTTGACTACCTCGCGAAAAAGAAATTCAAAGGCAAAGGCCCAAAAGACATCACTCTGGAAGAATTGGAGAGCGTCACGAACTCTGACATAGAATATTTCCTCTCATATCTTTCCGACTATGAATATGACGGAAATGAACATTCCTGCAGTGACAAGGCGAAGGCGAGGAAGCTTTCATCCGTCAGAGCGATGTTCAAGTACTTCTTCAATAAGGGTCTCATATCCGTGAACAACGCGGCCAAGGTCGCGACTCCTAAGCTTCATGACAAGCCCATCATAAGGCTCGAAGGCGACGAAGTCTACGACATAATTGAAACCGCAGAAACCGGAGACGGCCTTTCCGCGCACCAGCTGGCGTATCATGAAAAGAACAAAGTCAGGGACACGGCGATACTCGTTCTTTTTTTGGGCACCGGCATTCGTATAAGCGAGCTCGTCGGGCTGAACAACGATGACATAAACTTCAAAGACAAATCATTCGTGGTGACAAGAAAAGGCGGCGGCAAAGCGATACTCTATTTTGACGATGACGTGTCCGAAGCGCTTCAAAAATATCAGGACCATAAGGAGACTTTGGGATTCGTCCTCACCCCCTCCTCACCCCTTTTCCTCGCCAACGACAGACGCATAACCGTGAGGGCGGTTGAAAATCTCGTAAAAAAATACGCGAAAATCGTGTCTCCGCTTAAACCCATTACGCCGCATAAGCTCAGATCCACATACGGCACGTCGCTGTACCGGGCCACCGGCGACATATACGTCGTGGCCGACGTTCTTGGACACAAGGACGTCAACACTACAAAGAAACATTACGCAGCGATATCCGACGAAAACAGGCGCTCTGTCGTGGGAAAGGTCAAACTTCACAAGGACGAAGATGAGTAAAGAAATTGACACCGAACGGGTCTACATAATACAGCCGATTCTGAACTCCGACTATCTAGCTGTTCACGATGAGGCGAAAGCGCTCATAGAAAGCGCCGGGGCGAAATATTTCGGAACGTCTTACCAAACGATAAGAAACGTCTCTCCGGCGACATACATAGGCGCCGGGAAACTTGAAGAGATAAAATACATTTTGGAGGGAATGGACGACGTAACTGTGCTATTTAACGGCGACATCTCCCCCTCCCAGACCCTCAACATAGGCGCGGCTCTCGGCGGAAGGAAAGTCATTGACAGAACTACACTCATCTTGGACATATTCGCGAAGAACGCCGTTTCATCTGAAGGGAAAGTTCAGGTCGAACTCGCACAGCTTAAATATCTCTATCCGAGACTCAAAGGGAAAGGTCACGCGCTCTCCCGGCTGGGCGGCGGAATCGGAACGAGAGGCCCGGGAGAAACGCAGCTCGAGACAGACCGACGTCACATCAAAGCCCGGATTAAATTTCTAGAAGAAAGGCTTAAAGTGACTGAAACGAGGCGCGCGCAGACGATAGAGCGACGCGCGAAGAACAACGTTTTCGTGATATCTCTCATAGGATACACGAACACCGGCAAATCCACACTTTTAAACACACTGACCGGCTCCGACGTTTTGGAAAAAGACGCACTTTTCGCGACACTTGACCCGACGGCCAGAAAATTCTCGATTGAAGGGAAAGAATTCATCCTCATTGACACCGTCGGCTTTTTGAGGGAACTGCCACACAACATCATAGAAGCTTTCAAATCCACTTTGGAAAGCGCCATTTACTGCGATTTGGCCCTGATCATAAGCGATGTCAACGAAGACTACGAGATGCAGTTCAACACCGCCATAAACACAGTGAAAGAGCTTGGATTTGAAAAAAAATACATAAAGGTTTTAAACAAATGCGATAACATCACCGATTTCAATCAGTTCGGCGGTGACTGCGTGCTGATTTCCGCAAAATACGGGCTGGGACTTGATAATCTGAAAAAGGCAATTTTGGACGAACTGAAAGACACCTACACAGAATGCGTCTTTATTATCCCCTACGCGGAGATATCCGAATACAACAAGCTGTCGAAATACGCAGAAGAAAAATCCCGCGAATACACGGACACCGGCATGACGGTATCAGCTTCTGTCAAAAACGACTATGTGCACGTGTTTTCAAAATACATGCGAAGCTGAACCGCATCAAAAAAAAACCTGCATGTGAAAATCCCGCTCATCAAACGATTTGCGGGAACTTTTTTAATATTTGAGACAACCCAGGGGGACGACGTAAACGCCGTCCGGCCGCTTGTACGCCATAGGAGCGGTTCCGGACAATACCATCAAAAAAGATGGCCCAGGCATCTTTTCCGTGTCAATCAAGTTTTTGAACTTGTTGAGATTTTTCGCAGCCACGTCTATTTGATCGTCTGATCCAAGTTTAATCTCGATTGCCCCCCATCTGCCGTCTCTCATCTGAACCACAGCGTCACATTCCAAATCATTTGAGTCTCTGTAATGGAAGACGTTACCGTCAAGAAACTGAGCGTATATGGACAAATCCCTTATGCACATGGATTTAAACAGCAGCCCGAATGCTCTGAAATCATAGAGGAGCGTGTCCGGTGCCATGCCGAGCGCGGCCGCGGCGATAGACGGGTCCGAGAAATTTTTTGTGTTCGCTGTTCTAATGGAAACGCTTGATCTTAAAATAGGATTCCAGGCCGGAACTTCTTCGACAACATACAGCTTTTTTAATGCGTCAATATAAGAGTAAATCGTGTCTTCACTTACGGATGTTGAGTCGTTGGCAATTAGATCCTTTAAAATTTGAGTCACTTTGGCCTGGGTGCCAATGTGCCTCGAATAAGAACGAATGACGCTTTGAACCCTGACGGGATTTCTGGCAACATTTCCCGCACGTGACATGTCAGATTCAACTAACATTGAATAATAGTCTCTTACCTGACCCAAAGCGTTTTCCTCGTTTTCTCCGACTGAGGCGGGCCAACCACCGCGGCAGATTAAATAAGCAAGATCGCGCGCGGTTAGATGATTCAAGCCATGAATGGGCGTATCATCAAACAAAGAGCTTAATGAAACCTCACCGGATGACTCCCCCGACTCAAATAAAGACATGGTCTTCATCTTAATTTTTGTAATTCTACCGACGCCGGAATGATATATTTGATTTATGTCAGGAGGCGTTATCGACCCGGTTAGAATAAACTGACCATGCTTTTCACGGTTGTCAACCTCATATTTGACAGCCTCCCAAAGCTGAGGTATATCCTGCCATTCATCTATAAGTCTAGGTGCCTCACCTTCAAGCAATAAACCCAAATCCACAGAAGCCAAAGCAATGAAATTCTTCCTTGTTTCGGGATTATCTAACCGGATTTCACTTTTACATTTTTGTCTCGCTGTTGTAGTTTTACCGCAATAACGAGGACCTTCAATGACGACAGCGCCTATTCTGTTGAGTGCATCATTTAAAACTTTGTCAGCAATCCTGTCTAAGTATTTCATTATCGTCATCCTTCCCAAAATAATAAAAATCTACATATCGATAAAACATTGATGTAGATTATATCATCATTATAGGAGCAAAGAAAGAAAAACCGGAGAGTTGAGGCTAATTTTTCCGGAGAGTTGAGGCAATTTTTTTCGGAAGGTTGAGATTTTAAAAATCCAAATGGAACGGAATAACAGTCTGTTGTTTAAAAAAGTTCTATAATCGTGTTTTACATACACATTATATG
>JAJQAJ010000091.1 GCA_021203865.1 Clostridia bacterium | reverse complement strand
CGCTGTATTACACGAGAGACAGAATGGAAAAGATCTTTAGTCTCTGTAAGAAATGCGCGAAGATACTTCCGATTAGCGTACAATCTGAAATCTCTGCCAATGGGCACATTCTAATGGCGTTTATGGCGACGGCTTTTTTGCAGATGATTACTGAAAAGTTAAAGGGAACGAAGTACACCCAGGAACAGGCCTTTATGATTCTGCACGAGCAGCATGGCATCGTATACGACGACCAGATAATCACCGGGGAGCCTACACACAAGATGAATGAACTGTATAAGATATTTGGAATCACCTGTCCGGTGTCTATCCCGTTGCCCGTGCAGGGTGTAGATGTAAAATAACCCGGGAACTAAGGGTTAAGAATGGAGCCGCGTGAAACTCACATCATTTAAGTCCCTCGCGGAACATGAAATCATGTTTTCGGGATCTTTTTTTTACACACGGCGCGCGTCAGTCTTTTTTTGTGGCGCTGTAACCCACGCTGTATTCCATGCAGTCATCCTCAAAAACACCATAATAGAAGGCGACCACACCCTCAGGGTCAACTGTTACATCAAAGTTTATGCTCTTCACCACAAAGGGTTTGGAACGGATGCTTTTGATGTAGAGATAATGGGGTAAATGCCAGTATTGATTGTAATTTTCTTTCGACAGTTCAAGATACGGACTGTCATCAATTTCTTCGCCCGAGGAAACGAGCTCTGAAATGAGAGGATAGCCGTGGTATCCGAAATGCCTTTTATTAAACCTTTTGACATAGGTTCTGTAAGCCTCTTCCGTGTGAACGCCTTTTAGATACGTGATTACGTCTTCACCATGCCCGTCAATATACATGTCCCCGTTGAACTCAAGAGAACTTAATATTTTGTCATCGCTCACCAGAACGATTTTTCCTCTCGTCATTTTATCCACCCCATATATTTGAATTTACCGCCATCTCATAGGTCATGTTTGAGAAGGAACTTGTTGGAAATGCATTTAAAGGACAGCTCTCCGTCATTGCTTCTTATGACCAGCCCCTCGCGAAGAGTGTCGCAGAGCACCGATTCTCCGTCCGCCGCCTCTATCATCTCATCCACCGTAGAAAGAAGCATAAAATTCGTCTCAAGAATCGGCACCCATTTCATACCGTGTTTTTCAGCCTCGTCTTTTCCATCCGTGCTCGAAAGCTTTTTCCCGTCAAAGAAAAGGTTGAAGAAATAAATGTCGTGTTCTTTGAGCCCGTATTTGTTCTTCTGGATGTCAGGACCGAGAATTTCGCCCTGCAACACCGCAGAGGAAAGATTTTTCTCCTTCATGACTGATTTGAGGACGTCCTCCACGCCGTATTTTTTTGAAATCTCAAAATACGCGTCAGGCTCCTCGCCTCTTTTCGGCGGCGTGAGGCGATGGTTCCTCGAGCAGACGACGTATTCATACCTTCCGCCTTTTTTTCTCATGCCGAAAGTCGCGGAAGTGCCGTCCACCTTCTCCGTGATTGTCATGGGCACCCCGGCCCACTTTTCCAAAATTTCCGGATCTTCCTGGAGCCTGTACTCGTCCGTCTTGGTTATCCATCCGGGGAAGGGAAGCAAAGTCTCCGTCTTCTTTCTTACGAAGATTCTTCTGAACCACTTCCGTTTCATGAGCGACGAAAAAAGCTTCGTCTTCATGAGCTTCGGATGTCTTTTCGAAAACCGCGAAAGCGCGTCTTCACGTTTTACCTTCGGGACATCGTCCTCAATCTCTCTGATTTTGAGATATGATGTGAGATCGTCTCCCTCCCCGCACGCCTTCCCGTGCAAAATGTCGAGCGGAAAGACTATGCCCTGGGATATCTCTCCCCTCATCTTCATGGTCTTGATTTTGAACTTTCTGTTTTCTAGGAAGGCAAAATCGTGGTTGGTCTTATCCACCACCGAGTCTATTTCGATGTAGACGCAGAGGTCCCCCACCTCGAACTCGTCTTTTTTGGCGATGCACTGCCATCCGAGCACCCCGACAAGCTCTATTCTGTCCGCGCCCTCTATGGGACATTTCCACAAAATCTTTTCAACATGCGCGAGTTTTCTCATCATTGTCTCCTTCTTTGAATCGCGTCTTCCGGCCGCGCGCGTCATACGTTTCCGCACAAGATTAACAGGCGGCCGGCCGAAAAGCAACTCATAAATTTAAAAAAATTATTGAAAATAAAAAATCATAAATGTGGCAGGCAACAAAGTTTTTGACTTGTCAAAAAAATTGACATCCGTCAATTCGGGCTTAAAATCGTCTTAAAACTGGGAAGATGGCGACGCGCCGCCGGATTCCCGAAGCCGGATCACACGAAGAGCGAAATTATGGAAACGAGAAACGTCAGGACGACAAAGGCGGGAGCCGCCTCTCTCAAAAAGCCCATGATTTTCCCGTCATTCGGTGTGTTCTTTCTGACATATTCAGCGTCCTTTTCGACCTCTTCCATGTCAGAGGCAACCTTCCCGACGCTGTCTGCGAGCTCTTTCACGGATGAGGCAAGCCCATCGGTCTTATTTGCCGTCATAGTGACCTCTTTTCTGAGGCGCGCCGCGTCTTCCTTCGTTTCCGCCTCTCTCCGGGCCGATTTCGCATCCGTTTCGGCGAGCGCCGCCGACAGAGCCTCTGTCTTTTTCGCGACCGTCCCGGTCATCTCCGAGAGGTCCTTTTGAAGCTTCTCCGCCTCCTTTCCGAGGCTCACCTCCAGTTTTTTCATAAGTTCTTCCGTCAGGGTCTTCGGGTCGGCGGCGAGGGTCATTTCCGAGATCATCTCGTCCAGACTCGCCCCGTAAATCGAAAGCGCTGCTTCCTCCGACTTCATCGTTTCCAGAACGTTCTCGATGTCCCGGATCCTCGCTCTCTCCTCTTCGAGGCATTTGATCTTCTCCTCCGCCGTCGAGCACTTGCGGTACCTCTCCCACAAATTTTCCGGACTCTCCTTTTTCCTCGCCAAGGCCGTACTTTTCTTTGAAGGCATCAAGTTTTCTTCTAAGTTCTCCCGGCCCGCCGTATCCGCGTCCTGGTACTCCGCTGTCAAACAATCCGTTTTCATTTTCGTTTCCTCCTCTGTCTTCACCGGCACTCCGTCCGGCGCCTCTTTCCGAGGTTCCGCCGGGCTCGGTCCTGACGCTGAAAGCTTCCTCTCTTTCGCCGTCTTTTTCGTCTTTCCGGCCCGGTCCAGGAACGTCGACCGGCCGTCGTTCGGACGCGAAGGCGCTTTCGTCACTGTTTTTTCTTCTAAATCCATTTAAAATCTCACCTCGTCTGTAATAAATTCCGAGTTTTTTCGCGCGGACGACCGATTCCATCCCGGAGGTCCTGTACACGAAGTCCCCGCCCTGGCCCAGTCCGACTTCCACGCCGAACCCGGCGAGACATTTTTCAAACTCCTCTTCGGAGGACGCCTCCTCCCTCGCGGCGTACACGGCGTCCCTTATGTCTTCAAGAAAGCTGCGCTTCCCGGATTTGATGTAGTACATTTCCCTGATTGAATATTTGTCGCGGGACGGCATGTCGGGATTCGTCTCGGGGAATCCCATCTCGCCCGCGAGAAGGTTTACCTCGCGCGAGGCGGAAAAAGCCTCGCTCACCCCGTAATGAAGCTTTTTTCCCGTCAGCGGGTTTATGGCGTTGACCACAATGTGGCTGTGGACAAAGTCCGTGTCGGTGTGCGTCGCCACCACGCACTCATATCCCGGAAAGAGCCTTTTCACCGCCTCCAAAGAAAACTCCTGGACCTTTTTTGGCGGTATGTCATCGTCTCCGAAGCATGAAATCATGAAATGGAAGTATTTGACATCTTCCTTTTTCGCGCCCTTGCCGTATATCGCCATGGTCTCCGCGAACTGCTCGGAGGGATCCATCGCGTCCATGAGGTTGAGGGTGTCCACAAGTTCGACGGTCCCCTTTCTCGTTATGTAGTCGATGCCGCGTTTTGGATTAAGGCGGGAATAATATTCGACTATCACCGGCATGAGGTCTTCCCGGTGCGCGCCCGCAAAAGCTCCCGCGCCTTTATAAGCCACTTTTCGCACTCATTCGCGGCCAGGATGAACTCCCTTTCGTCTCCGCCGCGAAGGAAGGCGTCCGCCTTTTCTGTCGTTTTCTCCCACGAGGCTTTGATGCCTTCCAAAATATCGGACATGGTTTCGACGGACTTTTCTGATTTCACGCATGCGGGATTTTTTGGCGCGTTTTGGGCGAGAGAAAAAAAGAAGTCCCTTCTTCCCTTTCCGCTCATCTTCACGGCGGTGTTGAGATACTCCATTTCCTCGCTTGTCACCCAGATGACGTATACCACGTTTCTCAATTTTCTGTGATTCATCAGGTATTTTTCTCCTTTATGTAACGGCGGAGGGCGGCATGGACGCTTTCCGCGCCGAGTCTAAGCCGCGCGAGCGAAAGCCGGGCCGCGCGTTCAGATCCCACGTTCGCGGTCTGAAGGAAGTTGAGAATTTTCCTGAGCTCCATGGAAAGCGCGCCGAGGTCTTCCGGTCTCATGACAGGGCGATAGCCCGAAAGAAGACAGAAAAAATCCGCCCTTGTGAGGCCGTACGAAGACACTTTTTCGTCGAGGCTCTCTCTCTCGCTTTCGGTGACGTCGAATGCCAGTCTTTTTTCCCTCGTTCGTCTGTAATTTTCCAAAGGCCGCCTCCTCACGCCACGAACGCCGCTATGCCGTACGCGAGCGCGGGACAGGCGACGAACACCACCGCGATGACGAGGATCCCCAGAACGTAGTTTGTAATCATCCTCTTCGCCTTCGCCCTGTCCTCCGAATCCGAGGATATCGCGTACCTCACGCCCATGAATATCGACCACACGCCGCAGGTCGCGAGAAGAATCCACCACACGTAGTCCATGTATTTGTCCCAAACGGACTCGAAAGACGATGCGACATACTCCTCCACACCCGATATGTCGTACTTTTCGACGAGACCGCACCTCTGGCAGGTGAGCACTCTCAATCCGCCTTCCACCGTGGTTAGAAAGCTGTGCCCCAGAGCCGCGACTTCGGAATAATACGCGTCTCCGCAGCGTGAGCATCTATAGAGCCTTTCCCCCGTCTCCTCGCACGTCGCGGAACTTATGACCTCGACATCGTACGAATGGCCAAGCGGATATCCCGATTTCACCTCATAAAAGTCTCCGCAGCGCACGCAGGTATAGAGATAGCACTCCTCGTTTTCGCAGCCCGCGGACGTGTATGTGACGCCGTAGCTATGTCCCAGCGCCGGGGTTGTCTCCGTGAAAAAGGTTTCGCCACATCTATTACAGACGACACCGGTGTGCCCGGCCTCCTCGCAAGTCGCGGCGACCGACTCGTAGACGTAATCGTGTCCCAAAGGCGCGATGTACTCATAGGACTCCACATACCCGCAATAGACGCACACGACTTGGACGTGCCCCGCCTCCACGCAGGAAGCATCTTCGGTTTCAGTGACGAAGGTGTGCTCTCCCGCCGCGGTGAAGTTTCCGAACGTCAGCTCGCCGCATTTCTGACAGACGAACACGGTGTATCCCTCCTCGTCGCATGAAGAGCGAACTTCCTCCGCCGCGACGAAAAAGTGACCCATCACATACGGCTCCGGCGAATAGACCGCGCCCGACCCGGAAGTCAATACAGCGACATACGTGCCTTCGTCCTCCAGAAGAGTGCCGCATTCATACGCTTTTCCGTTCACCTCGCAAAGCCAGCTCAAATCGCTCCACACGAAGGAAACAAAATACCCGTCCCCGCTTTCGACCCATTCCCCGTACGGACCCGAGGTGTCGAGCGTGACGAAGACTGTCTCGCTCACGTTTTTCGCGGCGTCCTCGGCGTAAAACCAAAATGTCCCGTCCACATCTTCCGCGTTAGGGGAAAATGAGTTTCCTTCCACGGCGTCCCACGTCTTTTCGTCCGATGAAACATAGAGCACGACGGGTGAGCTGTCCTCCGTCCACACGGTGAAACTTCCCAGGGCGTATCCTCCGAACTCGGCCCCGGAAACAAAAAGCTTCGGGGGGTCATCGTCTAAGGTCACATAATAGGGCTCGGACACGTTTCCGCCTAAATCTATCGCGTAAAAGACGTATTCGCCGTTTTTTGAGCCTTTTGGCAAAGTCACAGCGGAACCGTAAACCGTGACATACTCCGTCTCACCGGGCACAAGGTACGCGATGGCGTAAATTCCGCCATCATCGAAGGCCTCGACGGTGAAGCTTCCGGAAACATACATCTCACCGCTTTTTGCGGACGCGCCCGAAATCACGGGCGCCCCGAAATCGGTGTTGGATGACGTCCACTGACAATACGCGAAATCGCAAGTTAGGTATTTCGCCGCGGTCGCCGCGTCCAGAAGTTCATCCGCGGAGAACTCGAGGACCGCGACGCCGCCGTAAGACGCCGTCCAGCCCCCGGCGGACGAGAATGTCACGGACGACAACCCCGCGCATCCCGAGAACGCCTCTTCACCTATGAAAGACACGCCGGACGGGATGGTGAGAGACGTTATGTCGGAATTACCCTCAAACGCGTGCGCCTTAATACATTTTACTGACGAGCTTATGTACACCGTGCTGACGGCTCCGTTCGAAGCCAGCGCGTAAGAGCCCACGCTTTCCGAGCTTCCCGTGTCCACGACTTTCGTTTTCACGCCCTGAACATAGAGTCCTCCGCCGTTAGACGACGCGACGTAAAGCGGGTTGGCGTTTTCGTTTTCAAAGTTTACGGACACAAAATCGGAAGACGACTCCACGCAGAACGAGGTGAGAGACGAGCAGAGGTAAAAGGCGTCTTCGCCGGAAGATTCAAGCCGGCTTCCCTCTTCAAGCGTGACGGAAGTGACTTTCGGCGCGCCAGACCTACTGTACGGACAAAAAAGCCGCGCGGGGATTCTCTCACAGTCCCTGCCTATCGTGACTATAATTCCCGAGCCGTTCGTTCCAGCGCTTTCGAAGACGTTATTGCCCGTGACGAGATCTTCGGCGTTCACGGCGTCATAGTAAATTTCCTCCAATAAGTCGCAGCCGTAAAAAGCGGATTCGCCTATTACCCGAACGTTCTTTCCGATATAAAGACTGACGAGGCAGGAATCATTATAAAACGCCATATAGTCTATTTCGGTCACCGGCAAGCCGCCGTACTCGTCGGGAATGATGACGGAGGAGCCGTAGTCTATACGTCCGCAGACAACATAACCGTCATCAGAAGGATACAGGATGAGCCCGTCGTCCGTCACCACCTCATTCGACGCCGCGAGGGCGACGGCAAAATTTCCGGAAAACGCGCAAAGTGAAATCGCCGCGCCCGCGAGGAGAAGAAGTGTCACCACAAAAGTCAATTTTTTTGACTTATTCATCACAGTCCTCCCCTTTTAAATTTTCCTCCCCGAAGAGCGCCGCGACGCCGGCGCTTGTTCTTACGCGGAGCGTCGTCCTGTCGCCGCCGGAGCCCACAAAATAAGCCGAGCCCGTGGGAAGAGAGAGAATGCGCCTTTCCTCCTCACCGTCAAAGCCGCCGGATGAACGGAAGAGCTCTTTTAGGTCCTTCATGTCCGGAGCGGAGAGACGGAATACAAACATGTACTGGCTGTTTTTCATGATGGCCGAAGTCTTGGCTTTAAGCTCCTCGCCGGCCTCCCAGTCGCCTATGCTCTGGGTCGCGGGGATGAAGGCGCCGCCGTATTTTCTTATCCTCTTGCACATCGAATAGAAGAAATCGAGCGCCACGGGAAACTTGGGGTCGACAAAAAGATGCGCCTCGTCGACTACTATGAGAGTTCTGCGCTCCCCATCCTTCCTAGATGCCTCGCGCCCGTTTATTATCTCCTGCTCCATGAATCTGAACACGAGCAGCATCTGCGCGTTGGCGACGATACCGTTTTTGCTCGCGAAAAGCGACTGAAAGTCAAAATCAACCATCTTTGAGTCCGCGGACATGGTGGACGGCCCGTTCCAGATGTCGGAATATCTCCCCGACGAGAATTTCTGGAGATGCAACGAGGCTTTTCGAAGCTCGTTTTTTGTCAGCTCGTCCGCGGACGGGTCGGTGAGTTTCTCTTCTATTACAGCGGAAAGGTCGGAAAACGTCGGGAACATCTCAGGCGAAAAACCCGAGGTGTCGGTCTTTTCGGTTATGCCGCGCCTAAGGTAGGTTTCCAAAGTCAGCGAGTTTATGAGTTCAAGAGTTTCTGCCGGCGCGCCTTCCATCGCCACGCGGAAAAAAGCTTCCAAAGTTTTGAGGTGTGTGTGGAAGGTGACCTTGGAGTCCGCGGCCGCGCCGTCCTCCGTAAGAATGCGGTAGACGTGGAAGGGGTTGAGTCGGCCGGCACGTGAATTTCCTACGTCCACGACGTCGCCCGCGAGGTTTCCGGTAAGTGTCCCGTATTCGCTTTCCGGGTCTAAAATCATGACCCTCGTCCCCCTTGACATTTCCGCGGCGATGAGAGATTTCATGAAATACGACTTGCCGGAGCCCGATCTTCCTATGACCATGGCGTTGGAGTTCTGGTACTCCGCGTCTCTTTTCCAGATGTTGAGAATGAACGGATACGCGCCGACACCGGATAAGCCGAGCTGGACACCGCCCCGCTCCGCCGTGCGCGTCCTGACGAACGGAAAAAAAGCCGCGAGAGCCGAGGAGTTTATCCCCCTCTCATGCGAGGAAATTTTTCCCGAGGGCTCGGGCACGGAACACAAAAAACCGTCCTTTTGCGCCGCGCGGAGATTTGACACCCTGAACCCATCCGTCTGCAGCGCGCATTTCACGCCCTTTCTTATCTCCGAAAGCCCGGTGCCCGCGAAGGCGAAGGCCGTGACTGTCAGTGTGACGTCAAAAAGCGTCTCCCCGTCCCTTTGAAGACCCGACAGAAGCTCCTCCATCGTGTCTCTCGCGGTGCAGGCCATGGACGCGTCGGAAGCCTTTTCAGAAACAAACGCGCGGGTTTCGGTGTCGGATATGGAGCGGTCAATCCTCTTTATGGCTTTTTCTCTCTCCACGGGCCGCATGCGGAGAATAGTCTTAGTGCCGTCCAGGCCGCAAATTCCCGCGCCCCAGGCGTTGCCGACTCTGAGAGGATAGTCGGAGACCGCAAAAACCGAAAACGCAAGTCCGTCGGACGAGGCTTCGGCGGAAGAAAACGACACACACTTCGGAAGCGCCCATTTCAAAAGCTCGGACGCCGATAATGTGTCGGCCTCAGCGGGGTCAAAGTCACGCGTGAAGGTGTTTTTAAGGAAAACCGCCGCGTCCCTCATTCCCAAAATCTTGGCATTAAGCCCGCATTCAGCGATAAGTGAAGACATGTCTTTCGCGGTGCCCGAGGCCTCCTCCTCGCTTCGCGCGTAGACCACGATAAAATACGCGGGGACATACCTTTTCCCGTTTTTGCAAAGATTTTCATACGCTGCTCGTCTTTCCTTCAAAATTGAAAGCTTCGCACCCACTACGAATGAGCTCTCAGCCGCCGCGATTTCGGCGTTCGCGTCCTCCAAAAAAGCGGAAAAGTCCATGGCGCGCTCGACTTTGACAAGGTCTATGGTTTCCGAGGGTGCCGCGCATTTCAAAGCCGCGGAAAAAGCTTCAATGTCGATGTTCTGGTCTTCAAATGAAAGACACCCAAAATTTTTCTCGCCTATCTCTATGACGCGCGCGGCCGTGCCGCCGGCGTAGAGGAGCGCGCCGCCATCAGTTATCGCGCGCACTGAGAGAAGATTTTCCATGCCGCGTCTGCCGGAAGCTTTGCTTTCATGGCGCCTGACCGAAAACAGGTATTTCAGAAGCCCCCATAGTATGGTATACGCGACGCCGTCCTGTGTCGGCATCATGAGTCCAATCGTCACGAGCGCGAAAATGACGGCAAGAACATATTTTGAGGACGAAATGAGCACGAAGACGACAATAAAAAGAACGAGCGCGAAAATGACGTCGGGAAGAGTGTAACATCTCCAGACCGTGTTTTTCTGTCTTGTTTTTTTGGGAATGGTTCTCATTTTTTGTCTCCTTTGCCTGTTTTTTTGTCTTCACCCGTGCCACCGGACCCTGGCCCGGGATTTTCCCTGTACGCGCCTTCATTCCGGCTTTGGTTTTTCGCGCGCTCTTCGGGGTCAAAAAGAGGCTTCGCCTGCCGCCACGACCATTTTACCGGCACCGCGAGGCTGCGGTACATATGTCTTCCGTAGGAGGTTATGTACCTTGCGCCCCTTCCGGCGATTATGGAGCCGTCAAAATACGCCTCCTCGCGCGAGACAAAAATCCTTTCAAATAGTCTTTGGCCAGTGGGGATGACCATGGCGCCCGCGATTATGAGCACTATCATGAACACTGCGTTGCCGAATCCGCCGAAACCCGGGATTTTGACCGAAACCAGCGTCGGCAGAAGTATCGCGAAGACGTTTACCGAAATTGTCGTGCCGAAAACCATGAGTATCCTCGCCATGAATGTGTCGCGCCAGTTTTTGAATCTCGCTCCGTCGTCAAGAGGCAGAACCGACAGAGCCGCCGGCATCGTGAAATAACAGAACACGATTTCAAATATGCGCTTCGACAGCTGCACCACCGCTATCACCATGAACACCGTGACGGAGACGCAGGCTATGAGCGCGGGAAGGTAGTAAAACTCATCCGGGTCAATCATGCCGCTCAACTTCCATGACGTCGGCCAGACACCGAGAATTGATTTATAATCTCCCAGAAGGTCGCGCACCGTGGTGGTTGACACATCGAAGTCAGCGGCCGAGAAACCATTGCACCACTTCCCCACGCACGCGTCGAAAAGCGTCGTGGAAAGCTTGTCGGAAGTCGACATCCCGAAAACGTCCGCCAAGAGGACGAGAATGTCGTCGGTGATGAGAATGACTAGCACGATTAAGATGAGCACGGCGAGAGTGGCGAGTATGGCGACAATGAATTTGCCGACGATGCCGGAAAGCTTTTTGTCGCCCGTGAACATGTTCCTTATTATCGCCACAATCGTGATAACGCAGCAAAGACCTACCGCGAGCACGACTATCGACCAAAACACTGTGCTCACCGTCGAATTCGACATGGCGGCGTCGAGGAGCGTCATCTCACTCCCGTTCACGGACACCTTAGTGACACCCGTGAAGGTCGTAAACATCTCCGTCACCGCGTCAACGAGCTGCAGGCACCAGAGAAATATCTGCATGCCCAGCTCCTGGAAAAAAAGGAGCATACGCCGCCTCCTTTATGTCACAAGCTTATCACCCCACCCAAGCGCTCAAAGCTTCTATGAGCAGCGGCACGCCCAGGGCGACGACAAAAATGACGAGAATGCCTATGAGAAGGTTCTTGACCATGTCTCTCGCGTTTATTTTTTCCTCGTTCCTATGTGCTATCGCTATCCTCACGCCTATGTACGCGCCCCAGACCACCACTATCGCGGCGAGCGCGAGTATGATGTAGATCCAAAACGAATCTATGAGGTCGGTGAGTTTATCCAGAATCTTTTGGAGCGCCGAATTGACATTATCATCCCCGCTGCCGGAAAGGAGCCTGCCCGCTCCCACGGACAAAAGGTTTATTTCCGCGATTAAATTTGACATTTTTCACCTCTTTTTCTCTCTGAACCATCTTTCGATGATCCCGTCGACATACGTGGGGCCCCTGTCAGGTTCACCCCTAAGATACCAGCCGGAAAAATCGAGCTCCGCGCAAATTTCAGCCGCGAGAAGGTCCGGGCACCCGGCATCCTCATCCTCCCGGAATCTTTCCATGAGCTTTTTAAATTCATTATCTTCCGAAGACTTTTCGCGCCGCATGTGTCACCTCCCGGTCTTTCTCTTTCTCATGATGATTATCACAATGACAACAAGCGCGACCACCAAAACCGCCGACACGACGATTATCCACACGGCCGAGCCAGAGCTCTTATCCTCCTCGACCGCACCTTCGCCCGCGACAGTGTCCGGCACCGCCTCGTCCGTGCTTTTTCCGACGTCATCCTCCCCGTCGGCCGAAATTTCGACGGACAAAGTCACAAGACTAAGACCCTCATATACAAGGCTCACCTTATATTCACCGTCCGCCGCGAAGGAAAAATCCGCGACGCCCCCTGACGGGGAAACGGTGTACGTTTCGGCGCCCGACAAAACGATGAGCGCGGAATCGGAAAAATCATCACCGCATAGCGCGCAGATGAGCGACACGGCCGCGGCGCCATCCGGCAAAATTTCCATGGATGGAATTAAGACGTGCGAACAGGTTTCCTCGTCCCGGCCATCTTCCTCCCCGCCCTGCGGCGAGATGACGTCAGAGGCCGACTCGCCTATGTAAAACGCCGACAGGCACCTCTCTTCGTCGTAAATTCTGACAAAATAGCTCCCGCCGTCCAGGGCTGAAAAGTCGCACACGCCGAGCTCGTCAAAGAAAAAGGTATGGGTTTTACCGTCCTCTCCTTCAAAGAGCGCAAAAAGGCTGTCAAGGCCCGACGAGCCGCATTCGCAGACGTAAGACAAGGTTATCTTATTTTGTGCGGCGTTCACGCTCACACCGGAAAGCTCGAACGAGTGTCCCGTCGCGGGCAAAATCCCGGCGCAAATTTCAAGGCCGCACCTTTTACACACCCACAGCGTGCATCCCGCCTCCTCGCACGAAGGCGAATAGACAAGGCTTTCAAAATTGTGTCCTAAGGCGGGCTCGGCGTAGGTTATGTATTCGTCTCCGCAGCGCGAACACACATAAAGCCATCCCCCCTCACTTTCGCAGCCCGGTGCGGCATAAGAAAGCTCATAGTCATGACCCAAAGCCTCGGTGACGTTGAGACGCACAACCTTTCCGCAATCAGCGCACACGTAGAGCGTATAGCCTTCCTCCTCACACGAGGCCTCAACTTCCGTCATGGCATAGTCATGTCTTTTTTCCGCGCCCGACGTGTCTATGTCGGTGAGATAATAATATCCGCATGTGACGCAGTATATCTTCGTGTAGCCGTATGTGTCATCTGTCGCCTCCACCTCTTCAAGAGCGAAAACATGTCCCGTGGACGGTATATAGTCGCCGTATCGCGTCGCCCCGCAGCGTGAGCACGTGTACACCGAATAGCCTTCCGAAACGCATGTGGGAAGAACCTTCGCCACGTCGTATTCGTGCCCCAGAGCCGGCGTCTCTAAATCATCGTATTCGTCGCCGCAGTAGAGGCAGATGAAGTGCGTGTAGCCCTTCGCCACGCAGGTCGCCTCGATGACGTCCTCCGAATAGCTGTGTCCGAGGGCCGCGGTCTCATCCGTCATGTACGTGTCACCGCAGCGCACGCAGGTGTGACATGTGCCGCCTGTCGAAAGACATGTGGGCTCAATGCATGCCTCGGCGTATTCGTGTCCGAGCTTTTCCGACGTGACGAAAGTGTAGGATATCCCGCAGCGTCTGCAAAATATCGTCGTGGTGCCGGAAGTGACGCACGTCGCGGCCACCGTCACCTCATCATAGTCGTGGCCCAATGCCTCGTTGAAATCCTCGCGCCAGCACATGCCGCAATTTTCGCACTCGTACTCCGTGTAGCCATCCGTGAGACACCCGGGAAGGACGACTGTCTTACTGTAGCTGTGCTCACAAGATGAGGCGTCTTCCGAAACGGACAGCGCGGCCGCCGCGGGCACGTCGCCGCTCTCCTCCCGGCTTTCACAGTCAGTGACTTCAAAGGCTATTATTCCCGCAGCAATGAGCACGCAAAGTGCCGACAGGATGCCTATCGTGATTTTTGATCTTCTTGTCATATGTTCTCCTGAAATTTTTTTGTCTTATGTAGCATAGCGTCTTCTTTCCGCTTCCTCGTCTTCCCTGTCCGAGGGAAGGTAGTCCTCTTCCGGTGTGTCTTCGGCGTACTCTGCGAACGACCACACATCGGGCGCGGCGCCCTCCCGGGCCCTTTCCTCTTCGTCAATCACGCTCTCCGACTCCTTTATGAAATCTTCCGGCTTTGCCACGGTGGTTTTCTCGCGCCGAAGTTCGGTAAGACTCGTCATGTCGCAAAAGAAAGCCTTTTTGTCGAAGTATTCGGCCGCTTCCGCTTTTCCGGCGTCACTTTGCCGGTTGGGGAAATACGTCTCCCAAAGCATGTACGAAGGCGTGAATCTCGAACGAATGGGTCTAAAACCTCTCACGCACACCACGGCCTCACCCTTTTCGGCGCCGTTTAAAAGCTGCAGTTCACCCTCGGATATCAGAGGTTTGTTGACCGCTCCTATCTGTGATGACGGGCTGTCGTTTTGCGATGACGAAGACACCGAAAGAGATTTTATCTTCCTCTGTCCGCAGAGTGCGGAAAACGTCCTCTTTGTCTCCGCGTCATCGGAGCCCAGAAACATCTTCACGGAGCAGTTGTCCGCAATCACCGCGGCGGCGTCCCGGCCGTAGACGTTTTGGAGCTGAGTGAGGCTTTGCAGGATGAGGAAAAACCTCATTCCCCTGGACCTTGCGACAGAGATGATGGAGTCCATGTCGCGTATTTTGGGGATGTTCCCAAACTCGTCGAGGATGAAGTACACGCGCCGCTTCAAAGTGGCATCCTCCGTCTCACCCCCGGAAAGATTGAGATTGCATTTTTCCGTGAGCTCCTTGTAAAGCTGGGCTATGAAGAGAGTGACGAACGAATGCCGTGTCTTTTTTTCGTCGGGCACGACTATGAAAACCGCCGTGGGTCGCTCGTCTATCGAGTAAAAGTCAATCTCCGACTTTGAGGTGAGGGATTGGATGCCGTCGTCGGCAAGCTCCTGCATGTACGAGTTCACGTCGGAAAGGTACGACGTCAGCGTTCTGTCCGACGTCACCAGCACGGTGTTGACAAGCCCACGGACTTTTGAAAACTCGTCCCGCCCGAAAAGGTACTCCTTGAGCTTTTCCGTGTCCTCGTCACAGTATTTGGTGATGTTTTCGTAGAGGTTCATGAGAAGGAGCTTGTCCGCGTCCAAAATGCCGTCCTCGACGTCCTCACACATCGCGAGAAGGAATCCCAAAATGAAATCTCTCGCTCCCATTTCCCACGAGGCCTGGTCCTTGTTCTTTATGGGACAGAGCGTGTACACGACGTCCTTCGCGAGCTCGTATATCTCGTCGGAAAGTTTCTGGCGTCTCACGCGAAGGTCCCTCAAAGAGATTTCTTCGGCATAGGTAAGTTTCCCGCGCGCTGAATTTTTCTCCAGCCTTTCTATCTCCTCTTTGAGCCCGCCCGACTCACTCGCACGTGTCGAAAGCACGGACAGCGGGTTCCAGCGCCGGGAGGTGTACGGAGACCTAAGGTCGAGTGTGACGACATTGTATCCCCTAAGCTCCAGGTCTTTAAAATGACGAAGGTACAGCTCTTTTTTGGGGTCGGTTATGATGAGTGACGGCTTTGTGCGGCTTTCAGAGAGCGCGGCTATGTTCTGGTCAACAAACCCCGATGTCTTGCCGCATCCGGACATCCCGACAATCAGCGTGTGAAGCTCGGTCGTGGTCAGAATCTCCACCCCGCCTTTCTTTTTCTCCGCGCCTATCGTCGTGGCGTCGCTCTTTTTGGGGATGTCTGAAAACATGCCCACATCGAACTCATCAAGCTTTTTCATGGTCGCGGTGTCCATCCACGAGGCGTCTTCCAGGTCGTTTTCACCCATGACAATGTGTTTCGCGTCCACGCGGTAGATCATTAGAAAACCTATGAGAAGGAGTCCGTACGCCACAAGGAGGGTCATCCAGAAGTTCCTTCCTCTAAGAGTTTCCGAGCAGGACTTTTCTGAACACGCGGCAAAGATAAAAAGGATGACGAAGAAAACGACGGCGGCGACAATGATTATGACTATAAAGTCACGTCTTTTTTCATGACCGTTTTTTTTCATCTAAGCTCCCGGTCCTATTTTTCATAATTGTGAAACCCCATCTTCCGGGGGTGCGAACTCCGTCCCGCGGCGTTCAGCCCGGCCCTGAATTTTTCGGCGTACTCCATGGCTTCCGAAAGATTCTTTTTCAGCCAGTCTCTTGCCTGTCCCTCACCGAAATAAGCCGAACCCATGAAAAGCCTTTCAGCCTGGGACGCGTCCTTCGCGACGTGCGCGCATTTGACGAGCGTCGACATGGCGTTTTCCCCGGTCTCGCCCCTGACATAGTCACCGCCGAAATAGTAGAACCTGAGCCCCCTGTCGCACTCTGACGTTATCCTCGGCCTCAAAAGCTCGGCGTCCTCTTTTTCGAGGTACGAAAGCCTGGCCTCCCTCACGTCGGATGGCACGGCGTCGGAAACTTTTGAGGGTCGCCATTTGAGTCTTTCGTCAAACTCTTCCTTTTGTTCTTCCGGCATTGAAAGCCGCTCCGGGGTGCCTATTTCGGGGAGACACTCCAGTTTTTCCTCACCGGGGCGCGATTTATCCGAAGACTCGGACGGGCTTTCACGCACGTACTCTTTTTTCGCCTCATAAGTTTCACCCGCGAACCTATACATCTCCTCGGCCGCGGATATCGCGGAAAACAGCGCGGGGATGCGGTCGGACCTTCGCAGCCACATTTTGATGTACGCGGAACTGTTTCTGATAATGTCGAGGTCCGCCCCGCCGCAAAATTTCTGGCCAAGAAATATTGAGCATATTTCCGCCTCAACCTCGTCTTTTGCGTACTCCGGAGAGGACTTATCCGTCGAAAGTCTCTTTCCGGGCCTCAAAAGATGCTGCGTGGAATGCGAGATCTCATGGAACGCCGTCGAATAGAACTCCTCCTCCGAAACGAAATTCTCTCTGTCCGGAAGGCGAATCCTGTCTATGGAGATGTCGTACGCGGCTTCCGTTCCGCCGTAGCGGACGGGACACACATTGTTTTGCCAAAATTCAAGGAACTTTTCAGCCTCGGGATACGATTTACCGTCTGTTCTTTTCATTCCGGGCGCCGCGGGAAGGGGCGGCACGCCGTCCACTATGTCGGCGTTGAAAACCGTGTACGTCTTTCTCACGGGATAGACAAAGTTTTGAATGTAATCTTCCCTCTCTTTTTCGGAAAGTCCGGAAAGAGTCTCCCTATCGAACCTCGCCTTCGTCTTTTTGTCCCGCATCTCGTAAAACGAAACCTTGACGCCTGCGCCCTTGCCGAGTCCTCCGCCGTCCTCCGACGCTTTGAACCTGTATCCGTTTTCGCGAATTTGGTTGAATGTCAGCCACCTAGGGTCAGTGTATCCTCTTTTCAGCGCCGTGAGCGTCAAAGATATGCTGTTCTCGCCACTGTATTCGTGCCCGGAAAGCGACATCGGCGGCATCGAAACCTGCCAGCCTTTTTTCCAGCGCGTCTGCGAATTTATGGTCTCCACCATGATGTCGACGAGATACTGCCTTGATTTCGGAAGCGAGGCGTATTCGGGCGACCTTTTGTATTCATTCATGTCTGACACGTACCTTGTCCTCCTCACAGGGTTCATCATCGTCAAAGGGATTGTCATCGCAGCCGAGAATATCTTCCGGCGTCTCCCCACCCGTCAAAATAACTGTCTCTTTCATGTTTCCTCCCAAAAATTTAATCC
>JAJQAJ010000081.1 GCA_021203865.1 Clostridia bacterium | reverse complement strand
AAGACCACCCCGACACGCCAAAAAGAGAGGCACATTTGCCCCTCTTTTTCTCACAGACTTTCAATCTATGGAGTTTGCCGCGTCGTACGCCGAGCGCACCGCCGCCGAGATGTCGCCGGGCCGCACGCAGTCACCCGCGAACAGCACCTTCGCGGTGACGCCGCAAAGGTCAAATCCATTGGATTTCGCGCCCACGGCCATGACCACGAAATCCGCGGGGAGCACAACTCCTTCACCGCCCTCCAGTTTTTCGCAGTTCACCCCGCCAGGCTCTATGGACACCACACGGTGCCCCGGGAAAAGTCCAACGCCGCGCTTTGCGAAGTCCTTCATCATCTCAGGGAGAACCGTGGGACTTTCGCCGTCCGCTATTTCGGGAAGCTGTTCGACAACGCAGACCGAGCAGCCCGCCGTGGCGAGATACTCCGCCGTCTCAGCACCGACAAGACCTCCGCCTATGACGATAACCTTCCCGAAAAGAAGCTCTTTCCCGGAAAGAACGTCACGGCAGCTTACGACAAAAGGCTGGTCTGAGCCTTTGATGGCGGGGGAGGTGTTCTCCGCCCCGACGGTCACCAGGACACAGTCATACAAGTTGAGCTCCTCCGCCACGGGAGATACACCCAGGTTAATTTTAACCTTGAGATCCAAAAGTTCGCGCTTATAGTAATCAAGCGCGCGAAGGAGTTCCCTTTTCCGGGGCGGGACGGCCGCGAGATTTATCTGCCCACCGAGTTCACTGGATTTTTCATAGAGTGTGACGGTGTGTCCCTTCATGGCGGAAACCCTCGCCGCCTCCAAGCCCGCAATACCGGCACCCACGACGGCGACTTTTCTTTTCGTCTCCGCTTTCTTTATGACCCTGATGTATTCCGAGCCGTTTTCGGCGTTGAGGACGCACTCGCACGCCATATTTTTCATGACGGCGTCCGTGCAGCCTTTGTTGCAGTTCACGCAGTGACGTATGTTCCCCGCGCCTCCCAATTTTTTTGGAAAGTCCGGGTCACAAAGAAGCCCTCTGCCGATTCCGACAAGGTCGCACTTCCCTTCTGTGAGCGCGCATTCCGCCGCCGTTTCGGAGAGTATCCTGCCGACCGCACAGACGGGAATTGAAACCGTCATTTTCACCGCCCCGGCAAGATTCACGGCAAAACCGTATTCCCTCGTCCCCATGGCGGGGATTGTGTCGTTCATGTTCCCCGTGTGATTTGCCTGCGCGACATGCAGCATGTCGACGCCCTCCTTTTCGAGAAGACGGGCGAACGCCACGGCCTCGGCAAGAGGAAGCCCTCCCTTTCCCCGCAGGCCGTCCTCCGCCTCCGTTATCACGGGGAGCTTGTAGTCTATGACCATGCCGGGTGCCGCGGCCTTTACCGCCCTCACGACGTCCAGAGCGAAACCCACGCGGTTTGAAAGCGAGCCGCCGAGAAAATCCGTCCTTTTATTGAGAATGGGCGAGCACAGCGCCCCCAAAAGCCTGTCGCCGTGTATCTGGACAATGTCGACGCCCGCTTTTTTCGCCCGCGCGGCGCACCCGGCCATGACCTTCGCTATGCTTTCGAGCTGTTCTTTCGTCACCTCGCCGGCGAAACACTCCATGTCGCGTTTAAGCTTCGCGAAAGCTTTTTTGGCGGCGGCCCGGCCCTCCTCTTCTCTGCCCTCCTTTTTTAGCGCGCGGCTCTCTTCTGCGAGCGCGCTCACGGCGGCGGCGTCGTATTCGGGATGGAATATCTGCACCCCAACTTTCGCGCCGAACGCGTGACAGCCCTCTACGAGGCGCGAGAACGCCTCAATTTTGTCGTCCGTGTCGAGTTTCGGCGTGGGTGACGCAGTGGCGACGGGGGAAACGTCACCTATGACTATGTATCCCGCCCCGCCTTCCGCGATCCTCTTGTAGAAGTTGAGACTTCTCTCTCCCAGCGCGCCGTCCGCCTCCTCGTATCCCGTCGTCATCGGCGGGAAAACCATTCTGTTTTTTAGTTCGATGCCGCCTATGTTTATGGGTGTGCCGAGCATTTTTACCTCCGTTTATTGCCCCAGGGCCTCCCGGGCCGGTCAATCGTGGGCTTTTAGCGTCACCACGACCCTGACGGCAAGTCCCACCATGTCTGCCTTGACCTCATAGAGACAATAAGCCGTCCCGAAATTGGCTTTTGTTATGTCGATGCCCTCCCCGGAGTCTCCGACGTACACCATGACGGTGTCGACGGCGAAGCCTTCTTTACACGTCACGAGAACAGCGACCCAGTTTCCGACGCGCACGGTTTCCGATGTCTTGTCCAGCCCGGAAAAGGCCGCGAGGTTGAAATCGTATATCCCCACGTCACACCCATTAACGGGCTCAAAAGTCACGAAGACATATCCGGAAACTTCCACTTCGACAACGTACTCAGCGCCCGCGACGACCGGTGACATGTAGCAGTACTGGTTGCCGAAAAGCTTGGTCTCTTCCCCGTTCACGGTGACTTTTGTCACGAGATATCCCTCTTCGCATGTCAGCATGACCGTCACGTAGTGCCCGGGCTCAACTTCCGCTCCCGGCTCTGTTATAAACGTGGCGAGATCAAAATCCCCGACCGTAATATCCAAAACGCCGTCGATGTCTTTCGCTTCCGGCGAGACTATGGATCCTTTGTCCCCCGTCTCCTCCCCCGCGGGTTTCATTGTCACGGCGACGTTGTAGGTTGTGCCGCCCTCCGCCTTTTCCATAAGACAGAAATATCCGTTCATCAAGGTCGTGTCCTTCCCGTTCACCAGAACCTTCGCAACCTCATACCCCACTTTAGGGGTGACTTTCACGGCGACGTAGTTTCCCGCCGTCACCACATCTGTCGCAAAATCCAGAGTTGAATAATCGGGATAGGCGAAGTCGTATGTCTCAATTTTTTCACACTTTGAATTTTCGTACATGGTCACGGTGCTCGTCGCGGCCTCAACGCCGCCCGTCTCAACGTTCACGTCAGACAAATTCTTCTTGACAACATTTCCGTCATACGACGCCGAGAGCGTTCTTTCGCCGGTATAATAGAGGGGCACGGGAGGTGTGGTGATGTTGAAGTCTATCTGGTTGAGCATCTTTTGCGAGAAAGAGGTTATGAACCCCTTCTCGTTCGTCGATATTTTCGCGCTCCCGCCGGTGTAGTTTTCATCCGTGCCGACGTCGACGACGCCCGCGTCACCCGTATACCCCACGTATTTGGTGTCCACGGACACATCGAGCCCGCCAGAAGAGTTCTTTTCGTACAAATAGGTGAAATATCTCGAATTCGACGCTTGGACGGACGAGGAGCCGAGCATGATGTAGTCCTGCACCCAGCCAAAGCCGGAATACACGAAAGCTGAGAGGTCAAGCCAGCCGGAAGTTTCCGTCGTGGCCGCTCTAAACAGCCTGTCCGCCTCAGTGACGGCGCCACTATCGCTCCCGTCGGAAAGAGCGGTCCTAGGCTTTTCCGTTGTGGCATAGGAGTACGTCCCGTCCTCTTTTGCGAGGATGCTCTCGGAAACGCTCTCCGAGTTTCCGTCCGCGCGGTCGATGACCGTCTTTTTGGCGTACATGTATATGTCGCCCGCCATAAAGCTCACGGCAAAATCCACGGTCGACACGAGATCTTTCGCGAACGAGCGGAAGGACGCGTTGTCGCTGTCGACGACGAGTGTGAAGTCTTGCACGAACCTTCCCTCGACCGAAGAGGGCAAATCCGTGAACGTCTCTATCATCGCGGCAGCCTCTTCCTCCGTGAGGCCTTCGGTCTTTTTTCCGTTTCCGCCGCAGGCGGCCATCCCCACGGCGCCCACGGCCATAAGCGAAGCCGCGGCCGCGGCTAAAATTCTTTTTTTCATCTTTGAACCTCCTTTTTGGTCAGATGATGTTTTTTTGCTTGAGTTTGTCAAAAAAATTCCTTATTTCGAGCCGCCACAGCTCCCACGTGTGCCCGAAGCCGGGCACGAACCTCACGCGCACGCCGCCGGCGTTTCTCGAAAGCCACCTGTCGAACCTCACCGCGTCGTCGTAAACGAAATCGTTTTCGCCGTACGATATGTACATGTAGGGGAGCTTGTCCCGAGCGCAGAGGAACTTGTCCTTCAAAGTGCCGTGCTGGACCTCGTCAATGTAGTCGTCGGGCCTGAGGGCCGGGGAAAAGGCGGCCACCGCCTTATACTTTTCGGGAAATTTGAGGCCGTTGTGGAGTGCGCCGTATCCGCCCATCGAAACGCCGCAAAGAATCCTCCTTCCCCCATCTATCGCCGAGAAATTGCCGCATAGGAAGTCCGGCAACTCCTCCGAGAGAAACGCCGGCCAATTGTCCACCGGGGAAAGATTGAGGTACCATTTGTTCTCTCCGCCCACGATGGCGGCAGCCACCCTGTATTTGTCGCAAAGCTCCGGAATCTCCGCGCGCCTTGACCAGGCCTCGACGTCGTCCCCGAACCCGGAGAGCATGATGACGAGCGGAAACTTTTCAGCCCTTCCGGAATAGTACCCGCCGGGTGCCGATATCGCGTCGTGAAGATCGAGCGACGGGATAACGAGTCGCACCTCGGTGTGTCTCATAAGCTTCCCGCTCAGAAACCTTACGGAAAAGCGCGCCATGTCACATCTCCCCCCTCTCGCAGATCATCCTAAGGTAGTGTTTTGTCATTTCGTACGCCGCCGCACGGTCCGCGGAGAGCGACGCGCCCACGGCACCCGCGAAATAGGGAAGGTCCTTTACCTGTGTATATTCCGGGCTGTACATGTTGCCGGCGTCGTCCTCGTATTCGACGTCCGCCACGGCGCACCCGGCGACGGCGAAAAAGACGCCTCTCTCATTCGCGTACTTTATGGCCTCAACCCTGTCGAGGTCGTCCTGGATTGAGATTATTCCCCGACATCCCGCGTTGCAGGCCTGCGTGCAGGCCTGGACCTGCGTCACAGTGCCGCTCACGGAGTAATTGACAAACTCTATGCCGTAGGCCCCCGCCGCATATTTTGTCATGTAGTCGTAATATGCCTGAACCGATTCGTTCATCGAGCCCGGGGTAAGGACGCCTACCTTGTATTTCGTCGTCCCCACTGTGTCGGTCTTGTCCCTGTTTCCCTCATAGAGTCCCTTGACTCCCTCATATGTCGCCGTCCTTTCACAGAAAGACGCGAAGGTTTCAAAGGTTGCGTCCGGATTCCCGTACGGCAAAACCTCATCCATGTCCGCCTTCATTATTGTGGGGTTGCTTCCGTCGATGCCTATGTTGTCATAGACCGTCGCCTCCATGTACTCCTCATACGATGTTATCGCCCAATACCCCTGCGTGAGATTCGGAGCCCATCCGTTTTCGTCGACCAGCCTCTCTCCCGTCGCCATGGCGTTGTAGATGAGTCCCACCACCGGCGCGACGCACGCCGAATATTTCGCCGCGAGATACCGGAGGGTCCCCTTTCTGAACGCCTCCTCGTAATCCTCGCTGAATCCGCCCATGGTGGCGTTCTGGGTTGACGGCGACCAGCTCTCTATCTGTTGCGAGCAAAACTCCACGCCGTTGCAGGTAGAGATGACGGCAAGCGGCCGATACTCCGCCAAAGGGTCGGTGAGCGCGAGCCCGGTGTCCCAGGTCTGATTGTTCACCATGACTATCCTCGTGTCGGCGGGCATGGGACAGTCCGCGTCCCTCGAAACTTTGAATTTGAGGCTGTCTTTTTGTCCGTCGCCGGTAACCGTCCAGCCGTATTCGTTAAGCGCGTCACGCATGCCGCGCCACCTCTCGGTGAATCCCCTGCCCTCCAGACCGTAATAGTTGAGAGGATAAAAGAAGAGCGTGTTCGTCGTGTCGGCCGAACGGCTTCCGCAGGCTCCGAGGCTAAATGTCATCGCGATTCCGAGCGCGAGAGCGCACGCGGCTGACATGATTTTTGTTTTGAGTCTCATTTAGAAATTTCCTCCTTCTTTTTCTTTTGTGCAAGTCCCAGCCTTTTTTGCTTTCTCAGATACATTCTCATTTTGACCCAGTTGATGAACGCATATTTGTCGACCATGTAGACGAGCACGAAGAATATGAGAAAGCTCGTGATGAGGGTCTGGATGTTTGACGAAAACCCGAGCGCGCTCGCCCTGTCCATGCCCTGCGCGAGAAACTGCGTGCCTATGGCCGCCATGAACGAGCCTATGAGCTGGTTTGAATACTTGGCGAGAAGCCCTCCGACGAATATCGGCAGGAAGTTTTTAAACACTGCCGTCGACGTCCCGAGATTGACGCTTATCGCCACGTTTCCGAGCTGGGTTGTGTTCATAAACTGGTACAGGCCTATGAGAAGCCCCGCGAGCGCGTAGCAGAAAAGACAGCTTGGTATCTCATGTATCCCCGTTTCAACGGAGATCTTTTGGTTATATATGAGCGCGTTTTTGTTGTACCCGAACCTCGAGTAGCAAATTATGAGTGACATCACCGCGAGAACCGCCACCGTCAGTATGACGAGCACTGCAGGTTGTGTGACGAACTGTCCCGTGGCCGCGGAGCTCGTGAACGAGAACGTGTTGTTGTTGCCGACGATTATCTTCGCTATGCCCTCATACACGAGGCACATGCCGAGCGACGTCACGACGGGCGGAAGTTTCAAAAGAATGAAGACCACGCCGCCGACCAGCCCGAAAAGCGTGCCGTACATCATGCAAAGAAACATGAACGCCAAAACGTCTCCCGTCGTGGTAATCGAGCCCCCCAACGTCACCACGGCGCAGACCGCGGCCAAAATCCCCGTCGCCCCGAGAGAAAAATCCATCCTGCCGGAGTTTAGGTTGGTGTTGAGAGCCCACATGGCTATGAGCACCATGAGGAGCCCGCGGAAAAAAGTCCTCACCGACACGCCGGTCGCGAAAAGCTGCCTTCCCGCCGCCGAGGCGAGTATCTCGGCCACGACGATGCATATCACCGGCCAGAGAAAACTCATGAGAATGTTCTTCCCCGCCTTCCGCGCTTTTCTCCGTGGCGTCTTCGTGGTCTCCGTTATTGTCTTTGGACGGTCAAAACTTATCATCTTTTTCACCTCCTCACTGGGCGAGTCTCTTCGGCCTCGAGCCGAAAAAGTTGACGAACGCGACCGCTAAGAATATAACGCCCTTCGCGAGATACTGATAGATGTCAAGGTGCATCGCCGCGAAAAACTCCTCCAGGAAGATGAGGAAGAACGCCCCGACTATCGCCGCGCTTATGCGGCTTCTCGGCCCTCCGCTCGTCGGCATGCCGCCTATCGATATGGCTATTATGACGTTGAGCCCCACGGTGCTGAGGGATGACCCCGTTTCAATGTACCCGTTCTGGGTTATGAAGAGGAACCCGCAGAGTCCCAGGCCTATCCCCGATATCGCGAAAGATATGAGTCCCGCCTTCATGAGAGATATCCCCGTGTATTTGGCCGCCGTGGCGTTCGAGCCTATGAGCTTGTTTCTCCTCCCTATTTTGGTGTAGTTGAAGAGCACGAAGCAGACGGCGGCGAAAACTATGAGGATTATCCATTTTAAGGCGTAGCTGTTGAAGTCCTTTATGTCCGCGCTTACGAGCGGACTGTTGCTGACGTCGACATATCCTCCCGCCTGGTTTTCCGCTATGGTCGCGAAAAGCGAGCTCAGAATGTTCATCATCGTCAGCGTCATGACCATGACGGGAAGCTTCAGGCAATTGGCGAGAAACGCGTTGACAAGACCTAAGCCCACACCCAGAAGAACCGCCGAAAACGCCGCCATGAATATGCTCCCCGTCGAGATGAAGGCAAGCCCGCCTATCGCCGCGCACATCATGGCGGCGGGGCCGAGCGACATGTCAAACGCGCCGTGTGAATAAATGAACACGCCTCCCACAGCGACGACGGCGACGTATATTCCGTAGGTAATTATCGTGTCGAGGTTGAATTTGTAGCCAGTTGCGGCGCACGCGGCCGAATACGCCACGATTATGACTATCAGCATAAGAAAGGGAAGAAGGGTGAGCCAGGTCTTTTTGTCCCTCGCGACGCGCCCGAAACTGAACCCCGCCCGGAAGTTTGAAAAGCCCGCCGCCATGCCGCAGAGCGGCGCGTGCTTCGTCCCCGCCGCCTCCTTGCAAAGCTCTCCTTCCGCGGTGAGAAGAAGCCCGTCCTGAGATTTCACGCGCGAAACCTCTCTCTCATACTCCCTGGAAAGTTTTATCACCGCCCTCTGGGTTATGGTCTTTTCGCCGTTCAGTCTGTCTTTAAGCTCCCGCTGAACCTCCTGAGACGCGCGCCTTTCCGGCGGCATCAGGGCATACTCCCCGTTCAACGCGGAAAGCCTCACGCCGAGATCGGAAAAAAGCCTCTTCTTTTCCTCGTCAAAGCCGTCTTTGAGTGCCGAAAGCTGCCCCTTTATCCTTCCGCCAAGCTCTCTTCTCGCGTCCGCGGCCAGTCTTCTCACCTCGCCCCGGAGAGCCCTCCTTTCGCCCGCGTCAAGGCTTTCCGCCGCCGCGACACGCGAGAGGATGTCGCCGCCGAAAAACTCATCCCTCGCGGCCGACGACGTCTCTATTATTTCACCGCATAAGTTGCTGTCCATGAAAGCCTCCTCAAATCATGTATTTTATTATCTGCTCCTGCGTGAGGTCCGGAGATCTTCTGAACTCCTTTGTCACCTCCCCGTCCTTCATGATGAGTATCCTGTCGCTCATGCCTATGAGCTCGGGAAGCTCTTCGCTTATCATGACGATTGAGCGCCCCTCCGTCTTCATCCTGTACATGAGCTGATATATGAACTGCTTCACGCCAATGTCCACGCCGCGCGTCGGACAGTCAAGAATGAGAATCTGACTGTCGTTGCCTATCCATTTCCCGAGAGACACCTTCTGCTTGTTCCCGCCGGAAAGAGAGCTCACGAGATCGTTCGGGGAGTTGCACTTTATTGACAGGTCCCTGACCTCCCTGGTCACCACCTTCCTCTCCGCGCTTTTGAAGACGAAAAGGTTCAGCTTCGCGATGTTGTTGAGGCTGGCTATCGCTATGTTGTTGAAGACGCTGTCCTTCTGCGTGAGCCCCTCCGTGTCGCGGTTTTTGGGAAGATAACCTATACGCCTTCCCATCGCCACGACCTCGCTCGTCACGGGCCGTCCGTCCCCCGCGTACACGAAACCGCCCTCCATCTTTACCGCCCCGAAAAGAGCCTTGCCCAAAGTGTGCATCCCGCACTCGGAAAGGCCGCCTATGCCGAGAATCTCGCCCTTATGAAGCTCCATGCTGACGTGTTTAAGCTCCCCCGCCTCTATGCCGTCCACCATCCTCAGTACCACCTCTTCGCCGCATGAGCCGTCAAAGTCCGTGCGGTAATAGTCACCTTTCAGCTCACGCCCTATCATCGCCTTCAAAATGACGTCGGGGTCAAATTCTCCCTTCGCCTTATCGAGGTTGGCGACTATGTTCCCGTCCCGAAGCACCGTCAGCGTGTCACACTTGTCCATTATCTCGTCGAGGTCGTGGGAGACAAAAAGAACCGACTTACCCTCGTTTTTGAGATCGTTCATGCACTTATACAGGAGCGCGCGTCCGGTTTCGGAAAGCGCCGTCGTCGTCTCGTCGACGATGAATATCTCGGGAGATTTGTTGAGGCACTTCGCTATCTCTATGAGTTTTCTGTCCTGCATGTCGTACGCCCCGCACGGAGCCCCGGCGACGATGTTGTTTATGCCTATCCTACTGAGGGCCAGCTGCGCGTACTTATTGAGCTTCGCGCGGTTGACAAACGCCCCGAAGACCGCCGTCAGAACGCCGCGCCTCACTTTTCTTCTCAAACTCGCCTCGTTCGGGGCGAATAAGTCCCGCACCGCGTTTTTGTAATGGTTTATGAGCGACCTTACGTTGTGTTTCTGCCAGAGGAGAAAGCCTTCGTGCCTTCTGTCAAGGGCCCTAATGCGGGACGCGTACTCCTTTCTTATCTCCTTCACCTCGCTGTCGTGGCGTCTCCTCTCAAGCTCGGTGTCCTCGCAGGACGCGTATATGGCCTCGTATTTCTTTTCGGACTCCTCGATTTTCGCTCTGAACGAATCGAAATAGCCCTGCGCCTCTTCGTTGTATCTTCTGACGAACTCGGAAAGAGAACGTGTGCTCATGTCCTTCAAAACCTCCGTCATGTCCGCCAGCATGTCTTTGAGTTCATCTTTAAGCTCACGCCTTACCTCTCTCAGCGTCGCGGCGTTTCTCTTCATGGTCCTTTTCGCGGCGGCCGCGCGTTTAGTCAACTCCGCGATTTTCGCGTCCCTCTCATCCTTAGCCGTCACACTGTCCTTTCTGAGAAGGCTTATCTCCGTTTTGGCCTCGTAGTACGCGCTCTCCCCGTCTTTGAGAAGCGCACGCACCTTCTTCATGCCCTCCTCCGCCTTTTCATCAAACTTTGTCAGAATCCCCGCGTCAAACGACGGCGAAAAATTCTCCACCTTCCTCTCTTCAAAAAAATGCACGCCGCAAAAATTTCTGAGCTCTCCCAAATACATGTTTTCGGCGACGGAAATCTCCGGTATGGTGCCGCTTTCCTGCACGACGATGCCTATCCCGCCCCTCAGCGCGTCGACCATCGAGGCGGGAGCCCATTCTCTGCCGTGATAACGCATGGTCCCGCCCGTTTTGTCATAGATGCCTGTCATAATCGCCGCCATCGTCGACTTCCCGCTGCCGTTTTCTCCTATGAACCCTCTGATTTCTCCGGGATATATGGAGATGTCGACGTTGTTGAGAGCGATTGTCTGCCCGAATCTTTTCGTAATGTTCGTGGAGACAAATATCGGCCCCGCGGCACTTTCCGCGTTCATGATTTTATCTTCTTCGTTGACCTTGTCCATTGCCCGTCGGCTTTATCGCCTATCCCCCTTTTTTATTTCGAGACACCCGCCCGAACTTATATGTCTCCATTCTAAAATCTTCCGTTGAAAATTAACATTACACGAATGCCTTTTAAACATTGCGTTTCGTCCGTGAACCGCGCCGGATTTCAAAAGGTCCGCCCCGCCGCGTTTTCGGCGCGGGCAAAAACGAACTGCAAAGTTGAACCCCATCCGCGACGCCCATGTCAAATCTCTGAAAAAACCTGCGAGGATTCTGACGGGCTCATCTTCACGGTACGAAGCCCCCCGCGCACGGACACTTCAAAAATCATGTCCATGAGTCTCTCTAAGACGGAAAAATCAATCGGCGCGGTTTCTCACGGGCCTTTTTTGACAACTAGGAAGTTTGAAAAATGCGCGTCGGACATGTCGGATGACGACGTCATATACGCCATATGCCGCGGCGGATGGTCGCAAAGAAGGTACAGCACGGCCGCGAACACATTTAGCGTCGCGAGAAACATCTTTGACGCGACCCGCAAAACCGACATCAAATAAAAAAAGCCGGACCGAACGGCGGCCAAACTAAGTTCATACCGGAGCATATGCACGACAGCCAAATGAGACGATACTGGCGACTAATACCGACGGCGGCCGTGTCGGAGCGTACCATCATAAACTACGCGGAAGCAAAAAAACTGTACATAATCGAGGCCATCCCCGCGTGGGGACCCGCGCTCCGATGCAAAACGACGAACATGGCGTCTCCCGGGCACAGCTTTTAATACCACTCTTTGGCCGTGGCGGCGCTCGGGGTGGAACCCGATTATTTCAACACCGGCTACCTGACGCTCGGGGTTTTTGCTTGGGAGTCTTTTCTAAAAATTTCAAAGTTTAGCTCGGCCGGCGGCGGACACGTTTCACATTTCCGCGACAGGGACACTTCGTAAGCCGACCGCGTACTGCATCTCAAAGACGCGAGGCACACGCTCACCATGTTCAACAAATACGGGTTTTGGCAGATTAACGAGCGAGCGAAACACCTTTACGTGAAGAGGATCATCAAAAAGAAAACATATAAGGATGAAGCGCATCCTAAAATCCACGCCTCAAAATCGTCATGACGGCGACAAAAGAACGGATACAGGCAAAGCTACCGGGTTTTTTTCATCCCATTAGGCTGCCTCAAAGACTGTCTTTTACGTGAACGCGAAAAAAGGCCCGGACCCATCCGGTCCGGGCAAATCAGCCGTTCGTTTCCCACATGACGTTTCGTCAGGCGCTTTTTTTCATGTCTCCTTTTCAGTCGGAGCTCTGCCCATTATCTTTTTGTACATTCTGAAAAACGTGGAGTAGTCGTTGAAGCCCAGAAATTCCGAAATCTCGCCGGCCTTCATGCCGGAGCGGAGCAGCGCGTCGGCGTACAGCATTTTCCTCGCGCGGATGTAACCCATTACGGACTTGCCCACGCGCTTTGAAAACTCCCCGCAAATGTAAGATTTGGAATAATGGAACTTCTCACATATGTCGGAAAGGTTCAGGGGCTTTTCAAGGTTCGAGTTAATGTAGTCCAGAATGAGCGCCATGTCGTTTTTGAGAACGTTGAGCGCGCCTTCCGAAGCGGCACCGCAGGCGTTACATAGGTAGACGATTATTTCGGTGAGAACGCACCTAAAAAGCATTTTCACGGAGACGAGGTCCTCCCCCACGCGGCCCGCGTGTTCGTCGAACCTTTCAAAGAGCGACGGGATGACCGTGCCGCCCACGTTGTGACGTCCTTCAAGCGAATCGAACACCGCGGCTATGCCGCTCGGCACGAGATACTCCGAGAGGTTGACGACATATCTTTCGTATCTATCGGGGGAAAGAATGCGCACGTTATGGCGCGATCCCGGCCGGGTTATGAGAACGTCGCCGGGGATGAGCGTGTATTTTTTGCCGTCTATGAGAAACTCTGCGTCCCCCTCCACAAAGTAGAGCATCTCGTAAAGAGTGTGGACGTGGTTTATTTCGAGCTCCCCGCCCATGGGCGCGGGGCAGTCGACCTTGTGCGCGTAATACAAATCTGAAAATGTGTACTTGAATTCCATGTCCCCATTACAGCATCCCACTGTGTAATCGCCGTGGCGGCGAAAAGAAATCTTAGTAAAAACTGCAATGCGGGAAAGTCAAATCGGAAATTCCGAAAAATTTCGCGGCATGTTACAATCAGGAAAATTACGAAGGAGAGGCAAACCATGAAACTTCTGTTCAGGTGGTACGGAGAAAAAGACCCTGTGACGCTTAAAAAGATAAGGCAGATACCGTGCGTCACCGGCGTGGTGACGGCCGTGTACGGCGTCCCGGCGGGAGAAATCTGGCCGGAAAAATCTATTCTTGCCCTGAAACGCGCCGCCGAGGCGGAGGGGCTCACATTCGAGGTTGTGGAATCCATCCCCGTCCATGAAGACATAAAGCTTGGCGCGCAGGGAAGAGACAAATACATCTCGGCATTCTGCGAAAACGTGAGACGGGTCGCGAGAGCGGGCGTCAGATGCGTCACATACAATTTCATGCCGGTCTTCGACTGGCTGAGAACCGACTTAAATCACATGAACGCCGACGGAAGCTCGTCCCTTTCCTTTTCACAAAGCGACCTCGATGCGCTCGACCCATCAGCTCTGCGGCTTCCCGGCTGGGACGAAAGCTACGCCCCGGACGAGCTCAAAGCCCTTCTGGACGCGTACCGTGAAATGTCACGCGAAAAACTCTTTGGAAATCTCGTTTACTTTCTCGAAAAAGTCATCCCCGTCTGCGACGAGACTAATGTCGCGCTCGGCGTCCATCCCGACGACCCGCCGTGGAAGGTTCTCGGCATCCCGAGGGTGGTTTCGACGGAGGAGGACATAGACAGAATATTTGACGCGGTGCCTTCAAAAAACAACGGGCTCACGCTCTGCACGGGGTCACTCGGAAGCTCGCCGGAGGGTGACATCGCCCGCATGGCGGCAAAATACGCCTCGCAGGGCCGCGTGCCGTTCGCGCACCTCAGAAACGTCTCACACCCGGATGGCGGAAAAACTTTTCGCGAGACGGCCCATCCCTCCCCGTGCGGGAGTCTCGACATGGCGAAAATCGTTTTGTCGCTCGTCAAAAACGGCTTTGACGGGTACGTGAGGCCGGACCACGGGAGAAAAATCTGGGATGAAGAAGCTCGCCCCGGATACGGGCTTTATGACAGGGCGCTCGGAGCCGCGTACATAAACGGACTTTTCGAGATGGCAAAAAAGACTACGGGAGGAAGACCATGAAACTGCCTTACATACCGGACCTTTCAGACGAGGTCATCGCCGTGACTGGCGCCTCGGGGGTGCTCATGAGCGGGTTCGCGGAAGCGCTCGCCGAATGCGGCGCCCGGGTCGCGCTTATCGACAGAAATGTCGAAAGGTGCCTTGCCGAAACGGAGAAGATAAAAAACCTGGGCGGGAGAGCCGTGGCCGCCCCCGCCGACTGCCTGGACAAACAGGCACTGGAAAATGCTGAAAAACTCATAGCCGGCACCTTCGGACACGTCACGACGCTCATAAACGGGGCCGGCGGAAACGATCCGAGAGCGCAGTGTGACAACGAAACCATGTCACCTGGTGACTTAGGACGCATGAAGACTTTTTTCGACCTCGGCGATGAAGGATTCAGGTACGTTTTCGACCTCAACATCATGACCGCGCTTTTGTCGACGCAGGTTTTTGCGAAGGGCATGACAGAGGCCAAAAAAGGCAACATCATAAACATAAGTTCGATGAACGCCATTCGACCCCTAACAAAAATTCCGGCGTATTCGGCGGCGAAAGCGGCGCTTTCAAACCTCACGCAATGGCTCGCCGTGCATTTCGCGCCGTGCGGAATACGGTGCAACGCGATAGCGCCCGGCTTTTTCGCGACAAAACAAAACCACTCTCTTCTTTATGAAAACGACGGCACTCCCACAGCGCGCACAGGCAAAATTCTTTCCGGTACGCCGATGGGAAGACTCGGGGAGCCCGACGACCTTCTGGGGACGCTTCTCTGGCTCACGACAGAAAGCGCGAGCGGGTTCGTGACCGGCGCGCTCATACCCGTGGACGGAGGATTCTCCGCGTTTAGCGGCGTTTAAGATTTTCCCTTCATATTCCTATAAAAGGCCTTCTCGAAATGGATTTTCCGGGGAGGCCGTCTTTTTCGGGTAGGGTTTCCGCGATTCAGCCTTCCTCCGCCCGCCTCGCGTCATTCAGCCCCGCCCAAAAAAAAGCTTGACACGACTTTTCTTTTTATAATAGAATGGCAATCGAGCCGTTCGGGACGGGCCCGTCAAGTGCAAAATTTTTGCCGCCCAAGCCATTGGCAAATGAACCCGACGAGACTGGTGGATTATTGGAGGAACAATTTAATCATGTATGCTGTTTTTGAAAATGGCAGCAAGCAGTACAAGGCCGCCGTGGGCGACGTCGTCAAACTTGAGAAGATTGACGCGGCCGTGGGCACCACCGTCACGTTTCCCGTCATCATGACGGCCGACGAGAGCGGAATTGCTGCCGGCAAAGAAGTGGAAGGCGTTAGGGTGACCTGCGTCGTCACACAGCAGGGAAAGGACAAGAAGATAATAGTCTTCAAGTACAAACCCAAGAAGAACGAGCGCAAAAAGCAGGGCCACAGGCAGCCGTACACGCTCGTAAAGGTCCAGGAAATCGGAGCACCCGTGATGAAGGAGTCCCCGACGCCCAAAAAGAGCACAAAGACCGAAACGCCCGACGACGCGGCGCAAGGCAATGAGTAAGGAGGGCGCGGGACATGTTGTACATCACTTTATTCTCTCATAAGAAAGGCGGCGGCTCCTCCTCAAACGGAAGAGATTCCAACCCCAAAATGCTCGGCGCGAAGCGCGCGGACGGACAGTTCGTCCTCGCCGGCAACATTTTGTATCGCCAGCGCGGCACGCACATCAAACCCGGCAAAAACGTCGGGAAAGGCAGAGATGACACCCTCTTCGCTCTTATAGACGGAGTCGTGAGATTTGAACGTCTCGGAAAATACGACAAACAGGTCAGTGTGTATCCCAGATCGGAGATAACCGCCGAAAACGCGAAGGCGGCAGCTCCCTCGAAACCCGAAAAGAAGGCCGAACCCGGAAATACAAAAATCGCCCCCGAAACGGTGACGGAAGCACCCGCAGAAGAGGCCAAAGCCGCTCCCGCGAAAAAACCGAGGACTACAAAACCCAAGGCTGAGGAAATCGCGACAGCCGGCGAGGGCACAACGGCACCCGCTCCCGCTAAAAAACCCAGGGCCACAAAACCCAAGGCTGAGGAAATCGCGACAGCCGGCGAGGGCACAACGGCACCCGCTCCCGCTAAAAAACCCAGGGCCACAAAACCCAAGGCTGAGAAACCCGCGGAAGAGACAAAAGAAGAATGATTTAAAGCGGCGCTCGCGCCGCTTTTATTTTACGCGCCGCGTTCGGAAGACATTTTGCCGATAGCGTGCACTATTTTCTTTAAAAAGGGAGGCAGCAACATGAAATATCTTTCAGTGGCTGAGGCCGCAAAAATCTGGGGCATCTCGGAAAGAAGCGTGAGAAATTATTGCCGGGAGGGAAGAGTTGAGGGGGCTTTTTTAACCGGGAAAACATGGAACATCCCGGAAGGCAACGAAAAACCAGCCAAACTTACGCAGTCGGTGAAATATTCAGATGACACCATCCTTTATACTGCTCTCAAAAGAGAAAAAATTTACGTCTTTCCGGCGGAATATATTATCGGGTGATGATTGATTTGACGTACAACACCAACCATATTTAAGGGAGCCGTCTCACAGAGGATCAAACGAGATACATTTACGAGACAAACTCTCTTCCTCCTACGGATGATATGATACCCGTTGATGACGTCATAGAGACTGTAAATCATTTCAGGTGCGTCAACTTATGCATTGACTGCGCGAAAAACCTCTTTCCGAAGAAATTATAAAAGAATTCCATAGAACCCTGAAACGCGGCACGCGGCAGGCTGACGAGGGTCTGCTCATTTTCGGCGGTCATAAAAAATTTCCCGGCACCGTTGGTTTTTTGGAAACCGTCCCGCCGGGCGAAGTGGAAAGCCGAATAAGAGACCTTCTTACCGAATATTGTCCGAATGAACGGCACAGTCTGGAAGACATCGTATCGTTTCACGTTGAATTTGAAAAAATTCATCCGTTTCAGAACGGCAATAGACGCGTGGGGAGATTCATAATGTTCAAGGAATGTCTCAAATTTGGCGTTTATCCCTTCATAATAGACGAGTACCACAGGCCCTATTACATCCGAGGACTCAGTGAGTGGGACAATGAAAAAGGATTTCTTCTGGACACCTGTCGTTCCGCGCAGGACGTTTTCATGACGTACATGAACTATTTCGGAATCTCTCGCGTAAACACCGATTCACCCTTCCCGGAATGACTCACCACATGTCCGTCACCCTCTTTTACCGCAAAAGATGCCTCAACGCAACTATTCGTAAAACTCAACCTATTAATTTTTTCCGAAAAAATCCCACCTTCCCGAAGCAATTTCAAAGCTGGGAGTCAAAAAATGATTTTGCATCACGAAAGCTTCGCGGCGATTGAAGCACACTCGCTTATCGCAGAGAAAAAAATAACGTCTACGGCCAGGGATTATTGGACGGATTACGTGATTCACCGTCTTTCCCTTGGACTTCGTTTAT
>JAJQAJ010000002.1:7143-17790 GCA_021203865.1 Clostridia bacterium | reverse complement strand
ATTATAATAAAATTCGACGCCGTAATCGGCGTGGCACATTTCGGCCGAGAAGGTCATAAGTATTTTGTGAGGACACACTATGAAAAGGACGTACCAGCCTAAGAAGAAACACAGAGTCAAGGTGCACGGATTCAGACAGCGCATGCGCACCCAGGGCGGAAGAAACACCATAAAGAGAAGGCGCAATAAGGGCAGAAAAGTGCTTGCTCACGGCGAACATACGTGACATACCTAAGAATCAAAAAATATGAACAGTTCAGAAAACTGTTCAAAAGCGGAAAAAGAGCATATTCGTCGTCGGTCACGCTTATCTTTCGCCCGTCAAAAAGAATGGAGATGGGGATAGCCATTTCAAAGAAATACGGACACGCGGTCGTGAGGAACAGAATAAAGAGGCTTCTCAGAGAGGCGTTCCGCGCGACGCAGGGCGAACTAAAATCGAATTACAGCGTCATAATAATTCCAAAGGTAGCAGACGACTATTCCCTCGGCAAATTCAAAAAAGGACTTCTTCAGTGTTTTAAGAAGGTGAACTCGTGACAGATGACAGGGACGCTGTCCGGCATTTCTTTCGGTGCGTGTATAAACCGATTTTAAAGATAATATGCATGCATCTCATAGCGTTTTACCAGAAACACCATACCAGACACACATGTCTTTACACGCCGACCTGTTCTGAATATACTATGCGCGCGATAAACAATCACGGCGTCATTCTCGGCATTCTGATGGGAGCGTGGAGAATACTGAGGTGCAATCCTTTTTCCAAAGGTGGGTACGATCCGGTACCCGAAAATTATTTTAAAGTAAGATGGGTTTTGTGAAAACCCGGGATGAAATATGGAACTTTTGGCAACTTTGTCCCAGGTGGTGACCGAGTACCTGGTCAAAGGCATTGGCTCCATCCACATGAACTGGATAGGGCAAGTCATAAAATGGATAATTGAAGGAGTGGGCATCACGGGACTCGGTGTCATAGTTTTTACTCTGGCCCTAAAAACCATAGTGCTCCCTCTCGATGTCTATTCAAGAGTAAAACAGAAAAAGCAGTCCCTCATAATGAAGGAAATGCGACCGCAGATGGAAAAACTGCAAAAGCAGTACGCGAACGACAAGACCATGTACAACCAGAAGGTCATGGAGCTGCAAAAAAGAAGCGGTTATTCCGTCCTTTCGTCGTGTCTGCCAATGATTGTGTCACTCGTCATATTCTTCATAGTCTTCGCGCAATTTTCGGTGTATTCGCAGTACGCCAACCTGGAGTCGTACAACAAAATGGTGAAGGAGTACAACGCATCCGTCGAGTCTTATGTGTACGACATGAATGAAAACGAAGATGGCTTCCTGATAGTATACAATGAGCAGTTAGGTTACGCGGATCTCACACCGTTTTCGGGAGACATTCTCGAGGCAAACGCCAGTCAGCTGACGAGCGACGGATATTGGAACGGGCTTGTCGACTGGGACGAGACGGGAGAGGGTCTCGACAAGAGCTATGTCTCTTTTTTCGTGGATTTTGACGCGTTTTACGAGGAGTACACGAACGACCCTGAAACCTACGGCGACCCGTTCGCCGATGCGGTGACGGAAACTGACAAACTGGCCGTGGTCGACGAGTATGTCGAGGGAAAGGCCGCGGACGCCGTGGAGGTCTATTACACCTCAAAGGAAGCGAGGCGCCAGACGAGGTTCCTCTGGGTCGGAAACATCTGGTATCCCGACTCCATGCTTAACAAGGAGGTGCCGTCATTCAGCAACTTCCGTTCGACCATATCGAGAGCGGACATAGGTGACTACGAAGCGTCCTACAACAAGGTCACCGCGAGCCTCACGCAGCAAAAATCGCGGTACAACGGATACTTCATACTCATAGTTTTGGCGATAGGCGGCATGCTCTTGCAGCAGTTCATATCCATGCGTTCGACAAAAGACGCGAACGAACTCAGCACCGTGGACGGGCAGGGAGCCCGGACCAACAAATACATGATGATAATCATGCCGATAATCTACGGCATATTCTCGTTTTTCTACAGTGCGTCATTCTCGCTGTACATGATAGTTAACACCCTGTACAGCACACTGAGCATGGTCGTCACAAACAAAGTCGTGGATTACAGGTACAACAAAAAGAGAGAAAAGACGGAACTTGAAAAGATGAACCGGCACGGGGCGGACTCGTAGCCGGGCAAAAGGAGAGAGAAATGGAACAAAACGACGACAAGCACGTCTTCACGGGAAAGAGCGCGGAAGAGGCCACCCAGAAAGGGCTCGCGACTTTGGGCATCAGAGAAGAGGACGCGGTGATAGAGGTGCTGGATCAAGGCAAAAAAGGAATCTTTAAATCAACTGACGCGCGCGTGAAGGTTACCCCCAAGATGACTGAGGCTCAGAACGCGGCGGAGTTTCTGGAAGGACTTCTGGATCTCTTGGGCATCACCGGCACCTGTAAGACAGAGGAGAGCGACGAAAGAATAGACATTGAGATAATAACGACCGACGCGAAAGCTGTTCTGGGTAAAAAAGGCTCAACAATAGACGCGCTGCAGACCCTCGCCGGGGCGGTCGCGAACATAGGAAGGGAAGAATACAAAAAAGTCGCCGTCGACTGCGAAGGGTACAGAGACAGACGGGATGACGAACTCATCCAGCTCGCGAAAAGGCTCGCGAAAAAGGCGATTGAGCGCGGAAAGAAAATGACTCTTGACCCCATGAACCCGTATGAAAGGCGCGTCATCCATTCCACTCTCGCCGGCAATCCCCATGTCAAGACGGTTTCCGAAGGGAAAGAGCCCATGCGGCGCGTCGTCATAATTCCTGACAACGCAAGACCTTACGGCGGAGGAAGGGGAGAAAAGTCGCGAGGCGGAAACTATGGCAGGGGAGGAAAAGGGCCCTCAGCTCGCGGCGGTTCGAGAGGAACATTCAACAGGGACAAAAAAGAGGCGGAAGGCGGTAATCCCGCGCGCACTCCCGCTCCTCCCAGACGGAAAAAGGAGATGCACTTCGGCGGCACATATCTCGGTAACAGCAAAGACATGGACTTAGGGACGGAAGACGTCGGCGAGACTGAAAGCGAGGTAAACCCGGAAAAAGAGGAGTAAAATGAATGGCGCCGGTAGGGCGTCCGGAAGGTTTTCGGCCAACACTTCCGATTAAAAAAACCGACGCGAAGAAAATAGAGACACGCGCGGCGGCCGGATTCGGCCGCCGTTTTTCAGATGAGAAGAAAGTTCACGACAAAGGCCCTTTGCAGGGCAGGCATTATAGGTGCGCTTTATGTCGTCCTGACCATGGTGTTCGGCGCGCTCGCCTACGGACCGTTCCAGATACGGCCCGCCGAGGCGCTCACCATTCTGCCCCTCTTTTACGCGGAGGCCGTACCGGGGCTTTATGTGGGATGCGTTATAGCCAACCTCCTTTCGGGATACGGGGTATACGACATACTTTTGGGAAGCCTCGCGACCCTCATAGCGGGGCTTTTGACGCGCCTTATGGGCAGATTTTTAAAAAACAAGCCGCTCAGGGTGTTTTTGGGCGGGCTTTTCCCCGTGGTCGTGAATGCCTTCATGGTTCCCGCGGTCTGGTATCTCGCGGGTTCCGCCGAGGAAGTCTATTTTTTGTCGGTTCTTTCCATGCTTGTCACGCAATCCGTGTGGGTATATGCCCTCGGGACGCCTCTTTTTGTCGCCGTTGACAAACTTTCGCCGAAGCTCGGCGCGCTGAGACCCGTGACATTCCGAAAGGACTCTTCCCGGAGGGGAAAAGGGGAAGGACGGGAGGAGGAACCCTCCTAAAACGCGCCGAAAGCCGGTCTTTGTAAAGCTTTCGCCCATGAGAAGCCGGCCTTCGCAGTCCGGCTCGAATCCGTCCACGGTGATCCCCTTTATTCTCCGTATGTCGGAAATTTCTTTTTGCATAAGTGGGCGGGGCATCAGCGCACTCAGATATTTCACCTCATATATGTCGAAGACACCTTTTTTCTTATCGCGACGTCAAATTCGCCTTTTTTGTTTCGCTGTCATCATGGTAGTACGAACCGATGTCCTCAATGTCGTCGAAAAAGGTCCCCTCGCGTAGAGAGAAAAATATTCTCTCGCGATTTTCTCAAATCTTCGGGAGACAAATTCCGTCAGTATCGGGGCGACGAAAGAAGAAAAAAATTTTTGGGAGCCGCTCCTTCTAAGCCTCTGTTCGTTTCCCGAAATAAAGGCATGGTAAAACCTCACGGCGTTGCCTTCGATTTCATACCGCGTTTTCTTTTTTGTCGCCGGGTCTTTTACGGGCTCGTCTTTTTTTGATGTCGAGGTACACAAGAGGCGCGAGTTGTTTGGAAAGTCCGCCGCCGGTCGCGGGCCTTTCTTATCAGGACATTTTCTATAAAAAAATCCCCGCGTAACTCCGCGGGGAAACTTGCCGGATAAAATCATTTCTCGCAGCCGTCTTTGAGCGTTTTTAAACAGTCCCAAAGTTCCTTGGGGATGCGGGAGCCTATTTCTTTGGTGTAATATCCTTCGAGCTCGTTTGCCTCCCCGAGCCATCTCTCTTTGTTGACTTCAAGGATGGTGCCGAGGTCTTTTTCCGTGAACTTGTGGCCCTTGGAAATCTCGTAGTCGAGGCCTTCAAGGTCTATGTCTGACGCTTTGGGAACGTATCCTATGACGGTTTCTTCGGCCTCCACGGTGCCTTCGCAGCGCTTGAGAATCCATTCTATGACCCTCATGTTGTCGCCGAAGCCCGGCCAGATGAAGTTGCCTTCGTCATCCTGTCTGAACCAGTTGACGTTGAAGATTTTGGGAGGATTCTTAACCTTTTTGCCCATGTCTATCCAGTGCGCGAGATAGTCGCCGACGTGGTAGCCTATGAAGGGCTTCATGGCCATGGGGTCGTGGCGGAGAACGCCGGTTGCCCCGGCCGCCGCCGCCGTTGTTTCGGAAGACATCGCCGAGCCCACGAACACGCCGTGGTCCCAGTTTCTCGACTGATATACGAGCGGTGTCGTGGTCGCCCTTCTTCCGCCGAAGATTATGGCGTCAAGGGGAACGCCCTGGTCTGAATCAAAGGCGGGTGAAATGCAGGGACAGTTCTTGGCGGGAGCCGTGAAACGCGAGTTGGGATGCGCGGCGCAGGTTGACTTGTCTTTTTTGTCGAACTTCGCTGCGTTCCAAGGTCTCCCCATCCAGTCTATGCAGTGAGCGGGAAGTTCTTTCGTCAGCCCCTCCCACCAGGGGGTCATGTCGTCCGTGTTGAGGCCGACGTTCGTGAATATCGTGCCCTTCGTCGTGCTGGCGAGCGCGTTGGGGTTGCTCTTTTCGTTTGTCCCCGGCGCTATCCCGAAGAACCCGTTTTCCGGATTGACGGCCCAGAGTCTTCCGTCGTCGCCGACGCGGATCCAGGCGATGTCGTCGCCCACGCACTCGATTTTATAGCCTTTGCTTTCATAGTGTTTGGGAGGAATGAGCATCGCGAGGTTGGTCTTTCCGCAGGCGGAGGGGAAGGCGGCCGCGATGTATTTCTTCTGTCCGTCGGGGAAGGTCACGCCCAGAATGAGCATGTGCTCGGCCATCCAGCCTTCGCTCTTTCCCAGGTAGGAGGCGATGCGGAGCGCGAAGCACTTCTTTCCGAGGAGCACGTTCCCGCCGTAAGCGGAGTTTATGGAAATTATCGCGTTGTCCTCAGGGAAATGAAGGATGTACCTCTTGTCCGCGTTTATGTCGCACTTGCAGTGCAGCCCTTTGACGAAGTCGCCTGTGGCGCCTATGGCGTCGAGGACGGGCCTGCCTATCCTCGTCATTATGTTCATGTTGAGGACGACGTAAATGGAGTCGGTGAGCTCAACGCCGTATTTGGCGAAGGGGGAACCGACTTTCGCCATGGAATAGGGGATGACGTACATCGTCCTTCCCTTCATGGAGCCGCGGACTATCTCGTTTGCGAGTTCGTAGGCTTCTTTGGGGTCCATCCAATTGTTGGTGGGACCGGCGTCTTCTTCCTTTTTTGTGCAGATGAAGGTTTTTTCCTCCACCCTGGCGACGTCACCGGGGTCAGACCTGTGGAGATAGCAGTCCGGGTACTTGGTCTGGTTGAGGGGAATGATCTCTCCGGATTTCACGGCCATGGCTTTGAGCATGCTTATCTGCTTTTCCGAACCGTCTATCCAGACGATGTTGTCAGGCTGCGTGAGGGCCGCGCACTCGTTGACGTAGTCCTGCAGCTTTTTGTTCTTTGTGTTAGCCATTTTACACCTCGACAAATTATTTACGTAAAAATTATACCAAACTTGTGGCGCCGCACGCAAGAAAATTGATTTGACGGAGAGGGCCGTGAGGCGAAAGTGTTAATTTTTTACAAAAATTACATAAAACTTTCCGCGTAAAAAGACGTTGCTTGGCGAAAATTTTGCCGTAAAGCTGCCGGGCCACCGTCCGCGGCGGGGTTAGGGTTTTGCCGGGGAAGAGGGTCGCTTCCAAAACATGAGGTGAAGCTATATGACGGATAAGAAATAATGTAATGAATTTTTACGGCGGAGCGACGCAAATTCTTGAAATTTGCTCGTGTGAAGAGTAAAATTGAATAAGAAGATAAGGTAAGATGCGACAATTCGGAGGCGGAGCTTATGAGCGACATCATAGACAGTGTCAGGGACGCGGAAGAAAAGGCCCTCGGCATGAAGGAAGAGGCGACCGAGGCGGCCGCGAAGATTACCGAGGAAGCCAGGGCCGAGGCGAAAAAAATCGTTGAGACCGGCGCCGCCGCCGTGCGCGAGTACGCGGAAAACGCGGACAGGGACGCGAGGGAGAAGGCCCGGAAAAACCGCGAGGAAGTCGTGAGGGACGCTGAGGCGCGCGCGAAAACATTGATTGATGAAAAGAAAAGAGAGATAGAAACGGAGGCGAGTCTCGCCGCAGGGAGGATTCTTAGTGGCAATAGCTGAGATGTCCAAACTCAATCTCGTCGGAATGTCCTATGAAAGGAGGACCCTTCTCGACGCGCTTCACAGGACGGGCGCGGTCGAGATAAAGGTTCATGACGAAAAAGAGGGCATGTCCTACGGCTGTCCGGATGAAGAGGAGGCAAAAGTCGAGCTTTCATCCATGGAGGCCGCTCTTGCCATACTCTGCCGCGCGGCGGAAGAGGGAAACAGGGAGAGGAAGGTCAAAGAGGACCTTTTCAAAGACGGCTTCGCCGTTTCCTACTCCGAGTTCATGTCGGCGAAAGATTACAGGGACGAAGCCACGGCGGCGAAGGATAGGATAAACGCGCTCTGTGATGAGAGGATAAAGACGGAAGCCGCCATATCCAAGGCCGTGAGGGCCGTGAAGGACGCCGAGCCCTACCGGGAGATGGACGAGGGGCCGGACCATTACCTTGGGACCGCGCACGTCGACATCAGACTCGGGACCCTTCCGAAGGCCGCCGCCGGAAGGCTCGCGGCGCTTTTGGGGAACATCCCGCTTTCCGGCATGGAGACGCTTTTCGAGACCGAGGGCGAGGCACTCGTGGTTGTCGCCGCGCACAGGGACGCCGCGGCCGAGACGGACGACGCGCTTTCCGCGTGTTCTTTCACGATGTGTCCTTTCAGCGGTGAAAAACCGGGAAGGGAGATTTACGCGGACGCGGAAAAGGAAAAAGCGGGCTTAGAGGAGAAGCGGAAAGAGGGGGAGGAGGCGCTCTACGCCATGCGGGAGCTGGTTCGTCCCCTCAAAATATACACCGATTATCTGAGGTTTGAGATAGAGAAGGGAGAAGCGGGCGGAAAAATGCTCGAAACCGAGCACGCCTTCCTTTTGGAGGCCTATGTGCCCAGGGAGGCGGAGAGCCTCGTGTCCTTGGCGATAGAAGGTAGCGGCGTCACCGCGTATTACGAATTTTCCGAGCCTTCGGAGGACGAAATGCCCCCGACGCTCATGAAGAACAAGCCGCTTTTTTCAAACTTCGAGACGATAACCAACACCTATTCCCCTCCCAACTCAAGGGAGATGGACCCCACGGTGGTCATGGCCTTTTTCTATTCCCTTTTCATGGGCTTTATAATGGCCGACGTCGGATACGGCGTCATAATGCTGGTCGCCGGGACAATCGTATGGTATAAGACAAAGTCCAGAAAGAGTGGTTTGAACTCGCTTTCCGGCGTGTTCGCCGTGGGAGGCGTCTTCGCGATCGCGATGGGGGTTCTGTGCAACTCCTGGTTCGGATACTACATAGAGGCGTACAGCGCCGTCATCCCGGATGCCCAGAGCGCCATGTGGTCTTTCGTGGGAATCCCCGTCCCGGCGGTGCTCGTGATAGCCATGATAATCGGCACCGTGCAGCTCGCCGCGGCGTATGTCTGCAAAATGGTGCAGTGTTTTAGGCGTGGCCGCGCGGGGGACGCCGTCTGTGAAGGCGGGACCTGGACGATATTCGCCATAGGCGCGTGTCTCGCGCTCATAGGCCTCACCGAGGAACTTCACGCGGGCATCCTAACGTATGTGGGCGGCATCATGGCGGGAGTAGGACTTGTGGCTGCGATGTTCACGGCGGGCAGGAAGGAAAAAATCGTGGGGAAGTTCACGAAGGGATTCGGCGCGCTTTACAGCATAATAAACTTCGCCTCCGACATTTTAAGCTACGCGAGACTCTACGGCCTCATGCTCTCCGGGGCGGTCGTCTGCCAGCTCGTGACGAGCTACAGCATTGACTTTCTGACTAGCGGCAGCGTGGGGCTCATAATATTGGCGATAGTCATCCTCCTCGTAGGACACGGATTCAACCTCGCCATGAGCCTTCTTTCCGCGTACATACACGATTCGAGGCTCCAGTATGTCGAATTCTACGGCAAGTTCTTTGAGGGCGAGGGTGAGCTTTTCGCGCCAATAGGCTCCGGCAACAAACACGTTTACCTTGATCTTCATGAGGGCGGGGAGAGCGCGAAGGCTTCGGTAACTTTGGAGGAGAGCGCGGCCCTGGAGGTGAAGACATGACGCCCGAGATGCCCGAAGAGCTTCTTTGCATGATGCGGCGTGGCGAGGGCCCCGACGTCGAATTCAAAAAGTCCGAGACGGAGCTTTCCAAAGACGTGTATGAGACGGTATGCGCCTTTTCCAACCGTGACGGAGGACATGTTTTTCTGGGCGTGAAGGACAACGGTGCGGTTGTGGGCGTGAGAGACGACGTCGTCGACAAGGAAATGAAAGAGTTTGTCGTAACGATAAACAACGACTCCAAGGTGTGCCCGCCGCTTTTCATCACTCCCGAAAAGTATGACGTCGACGGGAAGACGGTCATATACATAAACGTCCCCGTGGGCGACGACGTCTGCCGCTGCGGCGGCAAAATATTTGACCGGAGCGGCGAAGCCGACATAGACATAACCTCCCGCTCATATGATGTGTACAGACTGTACGCCGGAAAACACGAAAAGGTTTATCTTGACAGGGTCACGGGGTTTGGAATTGAAGACCTCCGCCCGGATCTCATAGAGCGCGCGAGAAAAATGACGAACGCGACCAACACGCATCATCCCTGGCAAACAATGAAGGACGAAGAGCTTCTTAGAAGCGCGGGGCTTATTCTTCGCGACGGACAGACGGGCAGGGAAGGCGTAACGCTTGCCGCGATTTTGCTGTTCGGACAGGACATCACTATAATGTCGGCTCTTCCTTTTTATAAGACGGACGCCCTCGTCCGCGTGGAGGACAAAGAGCGCTATGATGACAGGGACGTCGTCATCACGAATTTGCTTGACAGCTTTGATAGGCTGACGGCTTTCGGCGAAAAACATTTGAGCGACACATTTCATCTGGACGGCACGGTAAGAGTCAGCTGCAGGGACATCATACTTCGTGAGATAATCGTCAACCTTTTGTGTCACAGGGATTTTTCCAGTGAGTACACGGCGAAGTTTGTCATTGAAAAAGAGCAGATGTTCACGGAAAACGCGAGCAAATCACGGCGGAAGGGAGTTCTGGACCTGCGGACGGCCGTGGCGCGGTCAAAGAACCCGCCGCTCGCGAAGGTCTTTCGCGAAATAGGACTCGCGGACGAACTCGGCTCCGGCATGAGAAAAACGTTCAAATACACGAAGATGTATTCGGAAGGAGCGGAGCCCACATTTTCCGAAGGTGCAATTTTCCGCACGACGGTGCCCCTTTGTAAAATAGCCACGATAAAGGTGGGACCGGGCACCGGCGCGGACTTGGAACGCGAAGAAGACAAGAGGGATGCTTTCGCGGAACATGATGAAGGCGCAAGCGGTGGTCGGGTTTCAGAAGAAGGAAAAGAAGAGGAGGTTCAGTCAAAGAAGGTGGCTGCACGCCAGGCGGAAATAATGGAATATTGCCTTGTTCCCCGTTCGCGCGAGGAGCTGCAAAATCATTTTGGACTCGCAAGCTCTGCTCATTTCAAGGAAATTTATCTTGATCCGCTCATAGAGGCTGGGAAAATAAAAATGACAACCCCGGAAAAACCTAACAGCAGAAATCAAAAATACGTAAAGGCATAAGTTTTGCGAAGACAAAACATCACAAAAGCGGAAAACGGGAATCGGCACAAAACGGTACAAGATAGCGGCAAAACGGTACAAGATAGCGGCAAAACGGTATAAGATAGCGTGTAAAACGGTATAAGATAGCGTGTAAAACGGTATAAGATAGCGTGTAAAACGGTATA
>JAJQAJ010000002.1:0-7043 GCA_021203865.1 Clostridia bacterium | reverse complement strand
AGATAGCGTGCAAAACGGTATAAGATAACGGCAAAACAGCCTAAGATAGCGTGCAAAACGGTATAAGATAACGGCAAAACAGCCTAAGATAGCGGCAAAACGGTACAAGATAACGGGTCTGACAGCCTAAGATGATCGCGAAAGGTCAAAAGATGCCGGACCGGACAGCATAAGAAGACATAACGGGCGCGAACCGACAAGAGGTTAAAATTAATCGGCCGGAAGGCGGCGATGGCATAAGCGCCCGCAAAGATAAGACAACGTATCCAACACGTTAATCGGAGGATTTTATTTTATGGGACTTATCACTTTTTTGGAAGAGGGAGAGGATATCGTCACCAGCGCGGTTGAGGAAATATCCACGACTGGCAACGTCATCGCCATGATAGGCGTGGCGCTCTGTGTGGTTCTCTGCGGCGTCGCTTCGGCGATAGGCCTTTATAGAACGGGTTCCTGCGCGGCCGGCGTTCTCGGGGAAGACCCCAAGAAGTTTGGCAAGGTCATGGTGCTTGTGCTGCTTCCCGCGACACAGGGCATATACGGCTTCATCATAGGGATAATAGCCACGACGAACGCCGTTTCCGCCTCGATGACCGTGCTCCAGGGCTGGCTCATGTTCGCCGCCATGATGCCCATGGCGATCTCCGGCCTTGTCACCGGCATATTCCAGGGCAATTCGGCGGTCAACTGCATAAAGGCGGTCGCGAAGCAGGATTCTCTCGGCGGCAGACTGATAATTTATCCCGCCATGATAGAGTTCTATGCGATTCTGGGTCTCATCATTTCGATAATTGCGGTGAGTCTCGTGCTGTGATGGCTTAATGGTATGGGCATAGAAAACGTAACTCAGAAAATACTTTCCGACGCCGAGGAAGAGGCGGAAAGAATAACGGCGGCCGCGAAGGACAGCGCCCTGAAAATCACGGATGAAGCGAAGGCGAAGGCCGAAGCAGATTTCGTCGCGGCGAAAGCTAAGACGGACGAAAAGTGCGCCGCTTTTGTCGCGGGGGCGGACGCGGACGCGCGGCAGGAAGCCGCCAAAATAACTTTGAGCGCGAAAAGACGCGCGATAGACGAGGTTTACGCCAAAGCCCTTGAAAAGCTCAAAGGGCTCACCCTTTCCGATACGGTGGAGCTTTCCGAGGCGCTTTTGAAGCGCTACGCCGAAAATGGTGACGAGATAGTCTTCGCCGGAGATTTCGCTTACGTCAAAGAGGTGGGCGCGCTTTCCGTCGTCACGGAAAAGAACCTCAAAATAACATTCACGAGAAACGACTCCATATCCGGGGGATTTATCCTTAGGGGCAAAAGCGCCGACAAGGACCTCTCATACGAAGCGCTGCTTTCGGAAGACAGGGAGAAAAACGAGGCGTCAGTCGCGCTCGCGCTTTTCAACAAAAAAGAGGAGTGAGGCCATGGGAGCTAACACGGCGTACGTGGGCGGCATGATAGCCGCGAAAGAGGGGAGCCTTCTCGGGGACAGGATTTACCGTATGTGCGAACTGTCCCTGTCCGAGGCATTCCGCATGCTCGTTGAGAGCGGTTTCGGTGCCAAAGAGACCGCGTCTTCCGTGTACGAATATGAAAAGCTCATCTCGGCGGACGAGGCCGACATCGACGCTTTCATAAGGGAGTATTCCCCGAGGCGCGCCGTCTCCGAGTATCTCCTCTCGTGGCGGGATTTTCACAACGCCAAGGCCGTCATGAAGGCCGCGCGCGCGGGCGAGCCCGCGGAGCCGCTCCTTTCGCCGGAAGGCATGATTCCCGTTGAAAAGATTGAAAGGGCAGCTGCGGAAGGCGTCTTCGACGGAATTCCGGAGCGTCTCAAAGGGGCGATGGAGGAGGCCGCCTTGTACCTTTCCGGGGAGGAAGCTTACGGCGACAAAGTCGGAATCATTTTCGACAGGGCCTACTATGAACACCTCCTTTGCGCGTGCCGGAGGGAGAGACTTCTGAAAAGATTTGTTTCTAAGAAAGCCGACATGCAGAACGCCCTGACGATGTTAAGGTACGGCGACGCGGAAAAAGCGGAAGGCGCGCTCGTTTCCGGGGGGAAGCTTTCCCCGGAGGAGCTTAGCGACATGCTTTTCGGGAAAAACGCGGGAAAGAAGAAAAACCTACGTTTTGCGGACGGGTTTTTGGAAAGCTCGCTTTGGGCCGCGGAAAGGGGGACGCCTTTTTCGGACGCCGAAAAAATCATGGCGTCGTTTGAGGAGCGGGTGTTTTATGAAAAAAGATACGAGCTGCGCGCGAGCGAGCCGTTCCTCTATTACATAATGAAAAGGCGCGCGGAAAACGAGAACGTCAGGATAGTCTTCGTGTGCCTTCTGAACGGTTTTAAGGAAGAGGAAATAAAGGCGAGGCTGAGAAGCTTTTCGTGAGGATGGCATGGAAGGAAAGACGGCGATAGTCGGTGACGGCGAATCGATAACGGTGTTCAAGGCGGCGGGCGTGGCGGCTTTTCCCGCGGAGGACGCGAAAAAGGCGAGGGAGACGATAAGGCGGATAGCAAAAGACTACGCCGTCATCTTCGTGACGGAGGAGTTTTACAGGGAGCTTTCCGACTTTTTAAAAAGGTTCGATGAAAGTCCGTACCCCGTGGTTTTGTGCATCCCTTCCAAAAACGGCGCCACGGGCTACGGTGAGGAGCTCGTCAGGGACGCCATGATACGCGCCCTCGGCGTGGACATACTCTATCACAACGATTGAAATCCGATGAACAACAAAGACCGCAGAGGATATTATGGCAGGTAAAACTATAAAGGTATCCGGACCCCTCATAGTCGCGGAGAACATGGCCGACTCAAAGATGTACGATGTCGTGCGCGTCTCCGAAATGGGGCTCATAGGGGAGATAATAGAGCTTAGAGGCGACGAGGCCTCCATACAGGTTTACGAGGAGACGGCGGGCTTAGGGCCCGGCGAGGACGTCGTGTCCACAGGGGAGCCTCTTTCCGCGGAGCTCGGCCCCGGACTTCTGACGGGCATATTCGACGGCATACAGCGGCCCCTGACCACGCTCAGCTACAAATACGGCAGCAGGATATCGAGAGGAGTTTCGGTCAACAACCTCGACAGAGACAGGAAGTGGCATTTTTATCCCAGGGTCAAAAAGGGAGACAAAGTCGAGGCCGGCGACGTTTTGGGCGTCGTCCAGGAGACCGAGATAATCGAGCACAGGATAATGCTCCCCAACGGCTTCAGAGGCGAAGTCAAAAAAATTTCCGAGGGCGACTTCACGATAGAGGAGACGGTCTGCGTCATCTCCACGGGAAACGGCGACAAAGACGTTTCGATGCTCCAGAAGTGGCCCGTGAGGATAGGAAGGCCCTATAAACAGAAACTCACCCCGAGGACCCCGATGATTACCGGGCAGAGGGTCATAGACACGCTCTTTCCCATAGCGAAAGGCGGCGCCGCGGCGGTGCCCGGTCCCTTCGGGAGCGGGAAGACGGTCGTGCAGCACCAGCTCGCCAAATGGGCGGACGCCGACATAATAGTCTACGTCGGATGCGGGGAGAGAGGAAACGAGATGACCGACGTGCTCATGGAGTTTCCCGAGCTCAAAGACCCCAAGTCGGGCGAACCCATAATGAAAAGGACGGTTCTAATAGCCAACACCTCCGATATGCCGGTGGCGGCGAGGGAGGCGTCGATATACACGGGAATAACGATAGCCGAGTATTTCAGGGACATGGGCTACAACGTCGCCATAATGGCCGATTCGACGTCGAGGTGGGCGGAGGCCCTCCGTGAGATGAGCGGCAGGCTTGAGGAGATGCCGGGCGACGAGGGATATCCCGCGTACCTCGGCTCGAGGCTCGCCCAGTTCTATGAAAGGGCGGGCGTCGTCGAAATTTTAGGCTCGACCGAAAGGACGGGCTCTGTCACGGCGATAGGGGCGGTCTCCCCTCCCGGCGGCGACATGTCCGAGCCTGTGTCCCAGGCGACGCTCCGGATAGTCAAGGTCTTTTGGGGACTTTCGGCGTCTCTCGCGTACGAGAGGCATTTCCCCGCGATAGACTGGCTAGTGAGCTATTCGCTCTACGCCGACGACATGAAGGAGTGGTTCGACGAAAAGGCGGGAGGTTCTTTTTCCGAATACAGGGCCTTCGTCATGAGGATACTCCAGGAGGAGGCGTCCCTCAACGAAATAGTCAGGCTCGTCGGCATGGACGCGCTCTCCTCAAAAGACCGGCTGACCATGGAGACGGCGAAGATAATAAGGGAGGATTTCCTGCACCAGAACGCGTATGACGACGTCGACACGTACACGTCGCTTTCCAAACAGCACAGGATGCTGAAACTCATATATGAGTTCAACGAGATGTCTAAAAAGGCCATAGCGTCATACGTTTCGCTTGACGAGGTCATGGCGCTTCCCTTCAAAGACAAAATAGGCAGGGCGAAATACGTGCCCGAGGAGGACGCCGCCGAGATAGACGCGCTCATATCCGAAATGGAGAGCGAGATAGACAAACTCATCGAGGAGGGCGGGAGCGATGAATAAAGAATACAAGACCATACGCGAGGTCTTCGGCCCCCTGATGATAGTCGAAGGCGTGGAAGGCGTCAAATACGACGAACTCGTCGACATCATCTGCGACGGCGGTGAAATTCGTCACGGCAAGGTTCTCGAGATAAACAGGGACAGGGCGGTCGTGCAGCTTTTCGAGAATTCGCAGGGCCTGCACATAGCGAGCGCCAGGGCGAAGTTTTTAGGCCACAGCCAGCACCTCGCGGTGTCCCGCGACATGCTCGGGAGGGTCTTCGACGGAATGGGAAATCCCCGCGACGGCGGAGTGCCCATAATTCCCGAAAAAACACTCGACATCAACGGCGAACCGATAAATCCGGCGGCGAGAGACTACCCCAACGAGTTCATTCAGACGGGAATATCCGCCATTGACGGACTCAACACGCTGGTCAGGGGACAGAAGCTCCCCGTCTTTTCGATGTCCGGGCTTCCCCACGCGGAGCTCGCGGCGCAGATAGCGAGGCAGGCCAAAGTGAGGGACGGAGAGGACTTCGCTGTCGTCTTCGCGGCGATAGGCATAACCTTTGAAGAGGCGCAGTTCTTCATAGACGATTTCAGAAGGACGGGCGCGATTGAGAGGACGGTTCTTTTCACCAACCTCGCGGACGACCCCGCGGTCGAAAGGATAGCGACGCCGAGAATGGCCCTGACTTGTGCGGAATATCTCGCGTTCACACTGGGCATGCACGTCCTCGTCATAATGACCGATATCACGAATTACGCCGAGGCGCTCCGCGAAGTTTCCGCGGCAAGGCGCGAAGTGCCGGGAAGAAGGGGATATCCCGGGTACCTCTACACTGATCTCGCGTCCATGTACGAGAGGGCGGGGAGGATTAGGGGCTCGAAGGGCTCGATAACCCAGATCCCCATCCTGACAATGCCGGAGGATGATAAGACGCACCCCATACCCGACCTCACGGGCTACATAACCGAGGGGCAGATAATGCTTTCGAGGGATTTGTACAAAAAAGGAATAAACCCGCCGATAGACGTCCTTCCCTCGCTTTCGAGGCTCAAAGACAAGGGCACCGGCGAAGGCAAGACGAGGGAGGACCATTCGGGCACCATGAACCAGCTTTTCGCGGCGTACGCGAGGGGCAACGACAGCAAAGAGCTCGCGGCCATTCTGGGAGACAGCGCACTCTCCGACCTTGACAAGCTCTACGCGAAGTTCGCGGAGGAGTTTGAAAAGCGGTACGTGAGCCAGGGTTATAACACGGAAAGATCGATAGAGGAAACTTTGGATCTGGGCTGGGAGCTTCTCAAAATTCTTCCGGTGGGCGAACTTAAAAGAATCAAACAGGAATACATTGACAAATATCTTCCCAAAGATGAAGGCGGCGACTGATGGCGAGACTCAATGTCAATCCGACGAGGATGGAGCTCAAAAAACTCAACGGGAGGCTTGCGACCGCGGTGCGCGGACACAAGCTTTTAAAAGACAAATCGGACGAGATGGTGAGACAGTTCACGGTCCTTCTGAGAGAGAACAAGAGGCTCCGCGAAGAAGTGGAGAGGGAGATAGGCGAAACGCTCCGCCAGTTTTCCGTCGCCCGCACGGTGACTGCGCCGTACAGCGTGGAGACGGCCTTTGTCATGCCTGCGGCCGAGGTGAAGGCCGAATGCGGTGTCACCACCGTCATGGGTGTTGAAGTTCCCGAAATAAAGGTGACGGAGGGGGAGCCGGAGGGACTTCCTTACGCCTATTCCGAGATAACCTCCGAGGCGGATTTTTGCGTGCAGAGGGCGGAAAAACTTCTTCCCAAAATGGTGGAGCTCGCCACAGTCGAAAAATCCGTGAGGATGCTCGCTGCGGAGATAGAGAGAAACAAACGTCGCGTGAACGCCCTGGAATACGTCATGATACCGCAGTTGGAAGAGACCATAAAATACATACGCTCCAAGCTCGATGAAAACGAGAGGGCGGCTCTCGTGCGTCTCATGAAGGTGAAAAGCAAAATCACCTGACGAAATCCGGTGACAAAAAGTCGCGCGCCTTATCGCTTTTTTGCGGGGCGCGTTTTTTCGTGGCCGGTAAACCCCGGACACGTTCAAAATCGCGGTATTGCGTTTTTTCGCGTGGCGTTGTATAATGATCATGTCTAATCGTAAGGGAAACGTCGTGTGTGGATGTTAAACCCCGGAAACGGAGCGTATCAGATGTCACTCAACTTAGAAATATATGAGGCGACATGAAGGAGAAATTTATCCATGAGCTATTTGAATCCTGGGAACGGAAGTTTTCAGTACGCCCTAAATGAAAAGATTTATGTCGATAAGACTGGTCTTATAGAGTACACAAACGATATGCTTTTTACTTCAAACAGATTTGTGTGCGTGTCTCGTCCGAGAAGATTCGGAAAGTCCTATGCCGCCGACATGCTGAAAGCTTATTATGGCCGTGGGTGTGATTCGCACACTCTGTTTGACGGACTGGAAATTTCAAAAAGTCCCGACTATGAAAAACACATCAACAAATACAATGTCATTTATGTTGATGTTTCGG
>JAJQAJ010000040.1 GCA_021203865.1 Clostridia bacterium | reverse complement strand
GACTAATGTCATTATCTTTGCTGACTTTGACTTCTAGGTACAAAACAATGTACTTTCAAAGTAAATTGACAGAAACTTATTTATATTCGTTTCCTTCTATTCAATTTTTAAACTACGTTATCCCGATAGAAATCGGCGCCCTCTCGATGAGTGAGCTTGACCATCATATCACCCACCACGCATCGTGTCAAACAAAATTCAAATGTTTCTCAGGAAATTTTTTGTCTGACGTCCGCACACAGCTTGATTATAGTAACATTCTGCCCCACGCAAGTCAAGCGAAAAATCACAAAAAGTTTTTAAAAAGTTTTTAAACTTCATAAGAGGCCCAAAGCCAAATGCCGCGGCAATGAATCTTTGAATTTGCTTGATTTTTCCTAAGCTTAGGTTGTATCATCTTGACATGGAAAGAAAATTGAGGGTTTTCAAAAATTTACGCATCACGTCAGGTATCCTCGCGGCGTGCGGGGTTGTCGCCACATTTTTTGTGTTTGTGTTTTGCGAGCTGCTTTGGGGCTTCATAGCTCTCATAATCACGCTCATATTCGTCGCTCTCACCTTCGTGTTCCGTTCCAAACAAAGACAGCAGGAAAACATCACCAATCCCCCGCCACCACAGGGAGATTTCATAACTGGAAAAATCAACTCTGACAAAAATGAGAACAATGGCGACAAGAGCCAGTGAACGACACCGCACACCCGGAAAATCGACGTGCGGCGTTTTATATATAGTATAGTAGGTAGCACGCCAAGCTCACACCTCAAAAGCGCCATGGCAGCTCCTTCATGAGGCGGGCAAAGCGTCTTCGGAAATTAGAGGATTTAGACATCCCGCTCGGTTGCGGCCAAACCTTTTCTAAGAGAGGTGTTGTTTCTTTCCTCCGCCACACGCTCACACACAAGATGCAAAAGGTACCTGCCCCTCTTCGTCCTTTTGATACTGAAATTCGTTATTGTGTCATCTTCGGGTAGCGGGTCATACACACTCGCCTTCATTTCTCCCAAGCCGCGTATCCAGATTTTATCGTTCCCAACATGTTTTATGTCGGGACGCGCGGCCGCGTTGTTGTCAAAGCGAAGACTGTCAATGCCGTCACACTCCTTCACAAAGGGAAGAGCGGCATTTCCGCAAAAAGTCACGTGTCTCGCGAAAACCCCGTCAAGCTCGCGCATGAGATTTCTGTATACGGAAAATTCAATGTCGTCCGGACGCGCACTGACGCATCTTCCCGCACTTAGAAGGTCAAAAGACAGCTCTTCCGCCGAAGGAATGCCGAAAGCATCCTTGCCCGTCTGGCAGAAATCGCGTTTGCCGCGCAAAACCGCGTTCCAAAGAGTGCCGCAGTTGGCAAGCCAGCCTTCCATCTTCTCGCGCTGTCTCTCATCGGGATGCACAATGCACGTTGTAGATGTGACATGACTTCCTCTTTTTTTGTTTTTGTCCATTATCCCGCCTCCGCTTCATTTTTGTTCATACCATCACTATATCATATCTTATGTACCAAAATTGGGACATCCGATAACTTTTTTAAAATTTTTTGACGGTTTGCGATTAAAAATCGGCGGGCGACTTTTCGCGGACACGATAGGACGCCGGGGAATTTCAAAATGTGAACACCAAAGTTAAGAGCGCATATAGCCCCACTTCTTCATTCAAAATATCAGATCTTCGCTCATATCACAAGATATGGGAGACGACATAACCTTTACGCGGCGATATTGTGCCAAATCCGAAAAACAGTTTACACGGCATCCCGCATATGTTAAAATTCAGACATGAAAAAGTTACTGACAATTTCATGCGCGGCCATCCTTGCCATCACCCTGTGCGTCACCGCGGCGACGTCAATTGCTTTCGCGGACATCGAAAAGCCCGAGCCCTCCGGAATAACATATGATTTCGACGGTCTGAAGGCGCAGATAGAAATCGACGTCCTCTCGACGGAGTTAGACGGCATCAGCGACTATACCGTCGCGGAATTTAGGGATGACGCCAAAAAGCCTTACAAAAAATTTGCCTTCACGGAAAACGGCAAGGTCATAGTATACACATGCCGTGACAGCGAAGACGGCACTCCGATTGACATGAACACATCGGATGGGAAAGCAGAATATGACGGCGGGGTGATGGAAAGTCTGACCATTCCCGGTGCCGACATAACCAAGCTCGAATTTTCCGGCGACGGCGGACTATACTGCATGAGCTCCTCTTCCGAGCTCTTTCTCGTCCAAAGCGGCTCCGACGGCCTCTCTTACGCCTCGGTGCAGTCATTCGTGTTCACGGAATACGACGACGGCGAACTTATCGCGGAAAATGACACTTATCATTACAGGATAGAGGAAGGAAGACTGCAGGTTTTCAACTTCGACAGCCCGGAAGAAAGTTGCTTCCTAAGCGAAAACGAGAATTTCAGTCATCTCAAAAAGCTTGGCGACGAAATATACGTCGTGGGAGACGAATTCTACATGCTGGAGAGCGGTGCTCTCATCTCCCTCTCATTCACCTACAATGACTACGACACCGCAATAGAAATAGATGTCGCGGACACATATGAACTTCTCAAAATCACGGCGGAAACCGTGCAGGCGGCAAAAATCGCTTCCGACGCACTGCTAATCCCCGTTGAACTGAGCGCGGGCACGGACACGTTCACAATTCCCGGCCGGATAAGAAGGTTCTCCGAAGTAAAAAAGGAAACGGGACTGGATTACGCTCTGCTTCTCATGGAATCGGGCGACGCCGCCCTGATATTTTACGGAGAACAGACATATCTCGCGGACAAAAATGAAATCGAGGACTATTATTCCGGGGCCGTAAGCGGCGTTGACGGCACATGCTACGCCCTGATGGACACAAACGTGTACTCCATGCCGTATCCTTCGGACGCCACCACAGTCGGAACACTCACAAAAGGCAGTGCCGCGCGCGTCACCGGCGTGACGGACGGGACATGCGTGTCATTCTATGACACGTTCTACAAAGTCACTTACACGGACGACGCCGGGGAAACTGAAAGCGGTTATGTCCTTGCCGGCCTCATGTCGGATTATGAGTTCGACGCGGGAAGCGCCGGCGCGGGGGCATACATGTACAGTGAATTCACCGACAAAGACAATCTCACCACCTGCACCATTGTCATAGTGCTTGTCGCGGTCGTCATGGTCGCGGCGATATATCTCACCGTCGTGCTGACCTCTGACAAGCGAAAAAGGGTGAAACACCAAAGCGACACGGATTCCCGGGGCCGAGAATCATAAAAAAACATAACGCGCGAGGCCATCACGGTTCGCGCGCTTTTCATTGTCTGATCTTTTCACTGTCAGAGGCACATCATCAAAATCGATTTAACCTCATCAGCCTTTAAGGGCACAAATGCGTTCGCCAGCCCCCGGCTCGCCTTTTTTGCCATTATGGTGAAGTTCTCGTCACCTATCCCTATCTCCGTGAGCGTGCTTTTAACCTTCAAAGTGTCATAAAAGAACTGCTCAGTCCTGCGGATTGCCTCTTCCGCTATCTGTCTCGGGGCTTTCGCCGGGTCTATGTTGAACACGTTTACCCCGTACTGCACGAACTTTGGCATCGTTTTGTCATTCAAAACATATTTCATCCAGCGCGGAGTGATTATCGCGAGCCCAAGGCCATGGGTTATGTCATAATATGCGGAAAGTTCATGCTCAATCGGATGACATGACCACGCATGAGTCTTACCCCCGTCAATAAACCCATTCAAAGCCCATGAAGACGCCCACATGAGGTTTGCCCTCGCCTCATAATTGTCGGGCTCCTTCATAGCCACGGGTGCATAGCGAATGACGGTTTTAAGAAGAACCTCCATGAATCCGTCCAGCATGGAGAGATCTTTTTCAGGCGCGAAATAGCATTCACAGATATGGGAAAAGATGTCAATGCTACCGCAGGCGGTCTGATACGGACTCACGGTGTACGTGAGTGTGGGATCCAAAAAAGACACCTTCGGAAGAAGTGGCGTGCACATCCTCCCTATTTTGTCGCATGTCTCGGGGTTTGAGATGACGCCTCCGCAGTTCATCTCGGAACCCGTGGCGGACAGTGTCAGCACGGTGACGATTGGAAGACAATCTATGACATCGGCGTCGCCTGTGGACAAGTCCCACGGGTCACCGTCATATTTCGCCCCCGCGCCGATGAACTTGGAACAATCTATCACGGAACCGCCGCCCACGGCCAAAATGACGTCAATGCCCTCTTCTTTGCAGATTTTCGCGCCTTCCCTCACGGACGAGACCCTGGGATTCGGCTCTATGCCGGAAAGTTCATAAAGCTCTAAGCCGGCCTCTTTGACGGCTTTGACAACTGTGTCATAAAGTCCAATTTTTTTGATTGACCCCCCACCGTACGTCAATAGAACTTTCTTTCCGAATTTTTTGAGCTCCTCTACAAGGTGTCCGAGCTGATTTTGTCCGAAATATACTTTTGTTGGAATTTCATATGTGAAAGAATTCAATTTTATCACCCCGACAGCTTCAGTTTGCATAAATATATCACGACTCGCAGAAAAGTGCAATAGTGATTTTTTAATTGACGAGAAAAGCAAAAAATTATATAATCGACGTTGAAATCCGAGGCGTAGCGCAGTGGGAGAGCGTCTGGTTCGGGACCAGAAGGTCGTGGGTTCAAATCCCGCCGCCTCGACCATAATAAAAAATTTCCGGCGCGTCCGGATTTTTTTTTTACGATTTCGCATGGCGCGAAACCGCAGCCCACCATCAAAAATCGCGGCCGAAAAGACCAGGTGAGTGATTTGCCGGGCAAAAATGAGGAGTTCACGCCTTCTCATACGGGAAAGGACAGGCCGTCTTTTTTGACGCCTTCACGGAACTCAATCCGACAAATGTAAATTAGTCACAACATTTAGTATTAAACAATCATTCTTCCTGCTTTTAATGGTGATTTGTATATCGATTTGATTTTATCGATTGAATTTGATATCATAAAATTAAGATTATTGGTGTAAGGAGAAATCATGTCTATCGTTTCATTCGAAGGGACAAAGGAGCAGGAAGCGGCACTTCGCAGCGTCATAGAGACGCACAAAAACGAACGCGGCTGTCTCATGCCCATTCTGCACCAGGCACAGGACATCTACGGATATCTGCCCTGTGAAGTGCAGTCAATCATCGCGGACGCGCTGTCAATACCGCTTTCGGAGGTGTTCGGCGTGGCCACTTTTTACACTCGTTTCACTCTCAATCCCAAGGGCAGACACCAGGTCAGTGTGTGCCTCGGTACGGCCTGCTACGTAAAAGGGTCCGACAAACTTCTTGAAGAGGTTGAAAAGGAGCTTCGCATCACGTGCGGGGAATGCACGCCGGACGGCGAGTTCTCCCTGGACTCATGCAGATGCGTCGGCGCTTGCGGTCTCGCCCCGGTCATCATCGTGGACGAAAGAGTCTACGGCAGGGTGAAGCCCAGCCAGGTCAAAGGCATCCTGGACACATACAGGCAAACTGACGGAGGCATAAAATGACGAGAGAAGAATTAGCTCAGATAAGAAATGACCTTGCCGACCTCATAAACGTTAGGCGTCTTGTCAAAACGGAAGCCGAAAAACTGGCGGAAAACACGGGATACAGAAAACAGGTGCTCATATGCCTCGGCTCCGGCTGCACCTCCGCCTCCGCCGTCTGCACTCAGCTGGAAATAAGTCTTCGCGAACTCGGACTCGACGACGTCCTGCTCGTCAAAACCGGATGCTTCGGGCTTTGCGCTTTAGGTCCCATCATGATAGTGTACCCGGACGGCGCCTTCTACACAAATGTCACGCCCGAGGACGCGAAAAGAATCGCGAGGATACACCTCGTCAAAGGCGGCACGGTCGTCAAAGAGAAACTTTACAAGGACACGGTCCTTGACAACGGGGAAGTGATTCCATTCACCGAAGCGCCATTCTACAAACACCAGACGAGAATCGCGCTTAGAAACTGCGGACTGATTACACCCGACGACATAAATGAAGCCATAGCGGCGGGCGACTATCTGGCGCTGGAGAAGGTGCTCTTTGAAATGACTCCCGATGAAGTTATTTCCGAAGTCAAAACATCCGGACTTCGCGGACGTGGCGGCGCGGGATTTCTCACCGGACTCAAATGGGAACTTACCAAAAAAGCAGACGGTGACGAAAAATACATCTGCTGCAACGCCGACGAGGGTGACCCCGGAGCGTTCATGGACAGAGCTGTCCTCGAGGGTGACCCCCACTCCGTTTTGGAGGCCATGACCATCGCCGGATACGCCGTGGGAGCCCACGAAGGATACATTTACGTCCGCGCGGAATATCCCATAGCGGTACATAAACTCACCGTGGCGATAACGCAGGCGAGGAGAGCGGGCCTTCTGGGGAAAGACATCTTAGGTTCCGGCTTTGACTTCGACATTTTCGTGCGTCTCGGCGCCGGCGCGTTCGTGTGCGGAGAGGAGACCGCCCTCATGACGAGCATAGAGGGTCACCGCGGAGAGCCCCGGCCCCGTCCCCCCTTCTCAGCGACATGCGGACTTTTCTCCAAACCCACGGTCCTGAACAATGTGGAGACGTGGGCCAACATCAACCCCATCATCACAAAGGGCGCGAACTGGTTTAGATCAATCGGCACGGAAAAAAGCACGGGCACGAAAGTTTTCGCGCTTGTCGGCAAAATCAAAAACGTCGGACTTGTGGAAGTTCCCATGGGGACCCCGTTAAGAACAATAATATACGACGTGGGAGGCGGAATAGAGAACGGCGGAACGTTCAAAGCCGCCCAGACGGGAGGCCCTTCCGGAGGATGCATCCCGGCCAAACACATAGATATACCCATGGATTTCGACAGCCTTGTGTCAATAGGCTCCATGATGGGTTCAGGCGGACTTATCGTCATGGACGAAAGCACCTGCATGGTGGACATCGCCAAATTCTATCTCGAATTCACGGCGGACGAAAGCTGCGGCAAATGCACGCCGTGCAGGATAGGTACGAGAAGGCTTTTAGAAATCCTCACGAGAATTACGGAAGGAAAGGGAGAAGAGAGTGATATTCGGAAGATACGCGACATCTCCGCACACATGCAAAGCTCCGCGCTCTGCGCTCTCGGGCAATCAGCCCCCAACCCCGTCATATCCACACTGACACATTTCGAGGACGAATACACTGCTCACATCCGGGATAAGAAATGCCCCGCCTGCGTATGCAAATCGCTCCTAAGTTACCACATAGACCCGACAAAATGCAGAGGATGCACGCTGTGCGCGAGAAACTGTCCCGTGAACGCGATTACCGGAACACCTAAAAATCCTCATGAGATAGACACGTCGAAATGCATCCGCTGCGGCCAGTGCATGGCGAACTGCAGCTTTGGTGCGATTGAAAAGAGGTGAGGCCATGAAAACGGTTAACATTAAAATAAACGGCATCCCCGTTGAAACAGAAGAAGGATCAACCGTGCTTCAGGCCGCCCAGAAGGCGGGTATCCGCATCCCCACACTCTGTTATCTGAAAGACGTTCAGGAATGCGTCGGCAGCTGCCGCATATGCCTTGTAGAGGCAACCGGCGCGAGAGGGCTCGTCGCGGCATGTTCGTACCCCGTGTCCGACGGCATGGAAATACGGACAAACTCACCCAAAGTCAGAAACTCCAGAAAAACCTCGCTTGAACTCATCCTTTCAACGCATAGGAAAAAATGTCTGAGCTGTGTGCGTTCGACAAACTGTGAGCTTCAAAAACTCGCGCTCGAATACAACTGCGACGAGGACAGGTTCGGCACGGAATACAGAGAAGAACCAATAGACTTTTCGTCTCTCTCCATAGTCCGCGACAACAGCAAATGCATCATGTGCACGCGATGCGTCGCCGCCTGCAGCAAACAGTCCATCGGCGCCATAGGCCCCATAGGACGCGGATACGGAGTTCATGTGGGATCTCCATTCGACACACCCCTCGCCACGACCACATGCGTGAACTGCGGTCAGTGCATAGTCGCGTGTCCGGTCGGAGCACTATATGAAAAGAGCGCGACAGAGGAGATATGGGACGCCATCGCGGATCCAGAAAAAGAAGTCGTGTTCTTCACGGCGCCCTCCGTGAGAGCGACTTTGGGCGAGGCGTTCGACGTACCCGCGGGCACCAACTGCGAAGGCAGAATGGTGTCAGCCATAAAACAGCTCGGTGATGTCAAATGCTTCAACATGGACGTCACGGCGGATCTCACCATCATGGAGGAGGCGACCGAACTTCTGACGAGAGTCAAATCGGGCGGCGCGCTCCCGATGTTCACGAGCTGCTGTCCCGGCTGGGTCAAATTCGTCGAACACTACTACCCGGAATACACCGACAACCTTTCAACGTGCAAATCCCCGCAGGAAATGTTCTCAGCTCTTCTCAAAACCTACTACTGCGAGAAAAAAGGCATAAAGCCCGAAAATCTCTATGTCGTTTCGGTTATTCCCTGCACGGCGAAAAAATTTGAGGCAAAGCGGGAAGAGATAGGCGGATACACGGATGCCGCGATAACGACGCGCGAGCTCGCCAAAATGATAGATGAGGCGGGGATAGGTTTTTCCAATCTTCCCGATTCAGAATTCGACGATCCGTTTGAAACTGCGACCGGCGCCGGCACAATCTTCGGGGCGACCGGCGGTGTCATGGAGGCGGCTTTGAGAACGGCAGCTCTCGCGCTCGGCGGGAAGGACGCGCCAATCGAATTTAAGGAAGTCAGAGGCACGAAAGGCATAAAGGAAGCGAGCTACAAACTCGGAGACACTGAGGTGTCCGTGGCAGTGGCGTCGGGACTCGGAAACGCGAGAAAGGTTCTGGATTCGATAAAATCCGGAGAGAAAAATTACACCTTCGTCGAAGTCATGGCTTGCCCCGGCGGATGTGTGAACGGCGGCGGGCAGCCGTACGTGCACGACGAAATACGCAACACTTTGGATTTGAAAGCCCTTCGCGCGAAAGCACTGTATGACAGTGACAAAGGCAACGGTCTTCGCAGATCGGATGATTCACCCGCCGTTTTGACCCTTTATAAGGAGTATTTCGAAAAACCCAACAGTGAGAAAGCACACCACCTGCTTCACACCAAATACGTGAAACGGGGAATGGGACTTTAAGAGCAACGTAAATGAAAAGGAAGGTTCGTCCTTCCTTTTTTTTTATTCGTAAATAAATTTTTTTATCAGCTCCTCCGCCTTCTTCATGTCGGCCTTTCCTTTGGCGGCTCTCGCGACCCCGCCGAGAATTGCCCCCATGGCCTTCACCTTCCCGTTCTTAATTTCCCTCACCGCGTCTTCATTCTCTTCCAAAGCTTTTCTGCATATTTCAGAAAGCTCATCATCGGAGAGCGTTTTCATGTCGCCTGGTTTGATAAAATCCTCAACGCCCTTTCCCGTCTCCAGCATCTTCATGAGCGCGGAAGACGCGGCGCCGCTATTTATCTTTCCCTCGTCATAAAGTTTAATGAGCGCGGCGAACCCAGCGGGTGAAACCTTAATGTCAAAGTTTTCCTTGTCTTCCTCCGTGTTCAAAGTCGAAAATATTGTTCCCAAAGTCATGTTCACGGCGTTTTTCGCGTTCGCGCCGCAGGACACGGCGTCCTCGACAAACCCCGCCACTTTGTGATACCTGCATATGAGCTCCGCGCTCTGCGGCCTTATGCCGAAATCGTTTATGTAACGGTTAATTTTAACCATGGGTAATTCGGGGAGGCTGCCTTCGATTTCACTTACAAGAGCGTCTCCTATTTCAACCGGCGGCACGTCCGGCTCCGGGAAATACCTGTAGTCGTTTTCGTCCTCCTTCGTGCGCATGGGCAGCGTCTCTCCGGAAGACACGTCATAGCGGAGCGTCGCCTTCTCGACCTTTTTCCCGGCGTCGATGACCTCGCACTGCCTTCTGAACTCATAGTCCATGGCACTGGCCATGTAGGCCACGGAGTTGAGGTTTTTTATCTCCGTGTGCACGCCGAGAGGACCTTCTCCGTCTTTGACGGATATGTTGACGTCGCACCGGAGCGATCCCTCCTGCATTTTGCAGTCCGACACGCCGATGTAGCGCATTATGAGTTGCAGCTTTTCGACAAACTCCCTCGCCTCGGCCGATGATGATATGTCGGGAAGCGACACTATCTCAATTAAAGGGACGCCGCCGCGGTTGTAATCTATGTATGTGTAACCCCTCTCATGAATGAGTTTACCCGCATCTTCCTCTATGTGAATGCGTTTAAGCCTTATTCTCTTTCCGCTTTTAAGCTCTATGTATCCCCCCGCGCACAAAGGCTCGTCGTACTGGGATATCTGGTACGCCTTTGGAAGATCCGGATAGAAATAATTCTTTCTATCTAGATGCGTTCTTCTGTTTATTTCGCAGTTCAGCGCGAGTCCCGCCTTTATGGCGTACTCAACGACGGCCCTATTCAGAACGGGAAGAGCGCCCGGCTGCCCCGTGCACACCGGACAGCAATGCGTGTTGGGTTTCGCGCCAAACTCCGTTGAGCATGAACAGAATATTTTTGACGCCGTGGAAAGCTCGACGTGTATTTCAAGTCCCGCCACCATCTCTCTCATAGCGCCACACCCCCTTCTTCGTCATCCTCACAGAACGCTTCATTTTGTTCCAGAAAATACGCCGCGGAAAGAACTTTTTCGTCTGCGAACCTGTCCCCTATTATCTGCATCCCGATGGGGAGACCTTTTTTGTCTTTGCCGCAGGGAACGGATATCGACGGGAGTCCGGCTATGTTCACGGGCACCGTGTACAAATCGCTCTGATATGTTTCAATGACATTTCTTTGGGCGTAACCCAATTCAAACGCCGATGTGGGAGAGACCGGCGCGAAGAGTACGTCACACGCGCCGAAGACGGCGTCAAACTCCTCCCTCACCCGTGCCCGGACGGCGCAGGCTTTTTTGTAATACGCGTCATAGTAGCCGGCGGAGAGGACATAAGTCCCCAGCATTATTCTTTTTTGAACCTCTTTGCCGAAACCTTCCGAACGGGTTCTCGTCATGAGCTCGTCCGCGTCTGAATAGTTTTTGCATCTCACACCATATCTTATGCCGTCATACCGGCCGAGATTGGAAGAAGCCTCCGCGCAGGCAATGATGTAGTATGCGGGAAGAGCTCTGGAAAGCGTCGGCATGCCGAGACTGACAATTTTTGCCCCCGCCTTTTCATAAAGCCGGGCCACCTCCTCTATTCTTGCCGCCATCTCGGGATTCAGACAATCAAAATACTCCTTCACCATCCCTATTTTAAGACCCTTCACATCGCCGGAAAGCGAAGTCGCGGAAAGAGAAACTTCTTCGCTTGACATGTCTTTGGGGTCTTTTCCTTTTATGGCGTCATACACAATGGCGGCGTCTGACACGGAAGACGCGAGGGGACCTATCTGGTCAAGACTGCTCGCGTACGCTATGAGCCCATACCTTGACACTGCCCCGTACGTCGGTTTAAAACCGACGACGCCGCAAAAACACGCGGGCTGACGTATTGACCCGCCGGTGTCGGAACCTAACGCGAACGGCGCGAGATTCGCCGCGACGGCGGCAGCGGAGCCTCCGGAACTTCCGCCCGTGACGCGGGATGAGTCCCTCGGATTCAGCGGAGCGCCATAGCAGGACGTCTCCGACGTGGAGCCCATGGCGAACTCGTCCATGTTGGTCTTGCCGAGAAGGACGGCGCCGCACGCCGAAAGTTTTTCATGCACGGTGGCGCTGTAATAGGGTCTGAAACCTCTCAGAATGTTTGAACAGCACGTCGTTTCAATCCCATCCGTGCATATGTTGTCCTTCAAGGCGTAAGGCATGCCGCAAAGCGGTCCGCCCTCGCCTCTCGCAAGGCGTGCGTCCGCCTCTTTCGCGCTTTTTCTCGCCTCATCAAAGGTCTCATTCACGTACGCGTTGTATTTGGCGTTGTCTCTTTTGACAGCGTCAATGTATTTTTCCGCAAGCTCCGAAGACGAGATTTTCCCGCTTTTAAGCATGCCGGAAAGTTTTGATATCACCGCCTTCATTTGATTATCCTCTTCACCGTAAAATAGCCGTCCTCACCTTCGACGCCCGAAAGAATTTTTTCATTCGGAAAAGAAGGTTGGGTTTCATCCGCGCGCAGTTTTTCATACGGCAGCGCCTCTCCTTCCAGCTTAACGGTGGACGTGTCACCTTCCACCTCCAGGTTCACGGCGTCGGCGAAAGCTATTATCTCATCCATTTCGGAAATGAATCTTTCCGCCTCGTCATCGTCAAACTGAAGACGGGCGAGCCTCGCGAGTGATTTTATGTCTTCCTTTGTCATGTCTTTTCCTACCTTAATTTGATGTGCACGTCACGAAGCTGCTGTTCAGTGACATCTGACGGCGCGCCCATCATGAGATCCTGGCCGTTCGACGACATGGGAAAGGGCACGACCTCCCGGATGCTGTCTTCCCGCAAAAGAAGCATGAGCATCCTTTCTATCCCCGGAGCGATTCCGGCATGCGGCGGGGCGCCGTATTTGAAGGCGTTGTAAAGCGTCCCGAATTTTTCTACAAGCTCCTCCTCCGTGTATCCGACAATCTCAAAGGCTTTCTTCATGGTTTCGGGGTCATGGTTTCTCACCGCGCCGGACGCGAGCTCGACGCCGTTGCAGACAAGATCGTATTGATACGCGAGGACCTCCCCCGGTTTCATCTCATTCAAAGCCCTAAGCCCGCCTTTCGGCATGGAGAAGGGGTTGTGGGTGAACGCGTATCCTCCGGTTTCCTCGTCTTCCTCATACATGGGGAAATCATTGACGAAACAGAACGCGAACACGTCTTCGTCGATGAGACCGGCTCTTTTCCCGAGCTCCTCCCGTATTTTGCCCGCGTATTCGGCGGCTTTTTTCTCGGTGTCGGAGACAAAGAATATGGTGTCTCCGGCGGAAAGATTGACAAGCGTTTTGAGTTCGGGCTTCAGGTTTGCCGGAATGTACTTGTCAATCGGGCCTTTGTAGGCAAGGTCGGCCTCCACTTCAAGATATCCGAGTCCGCCCATGCCGATAGACATCGCGTATTCCAAAAGTCCCGCGTGAAAGCTTCTCGAAAACTGTTTCTTGACGACTATCGCACGAACAGTCTTCCCTATGAAAGGTTTGAATGTGCATCTCGTGAAAAAATCCGAAAGGTCAACTATCTCCAGAGGATTTCTAAGGTCCGGTCTGTCCGTGCCGTATCTTAACATAGCGTCCCTGTATGAGATGACTTCAAACGGGACGGAAGACACGGTCATGCCGGAAGGCGCGAATTTAGTAAAACAATTGTACATGACCCTCTCCACGACGTCAAACACATCCTCCTCCGACGAAAAAGCCATCTCCATGTCGAGCTGATAAAACTCACCCGGGGATCTGTCCGCCCGGGAGTCTTCATCCCTGAAACACGGCGCTATCTGAAAATATCTGTCTATCCCGGAAACCATGAGAAGCTGTTTGTACTGCTGAGGCGCCTGTGGAAGGGCGAAAAACTTCCCCTTATATCTTCTGGACGGCACTATGTAGTCCCTCGCGCCCTCGGGTGACGACGCGCACAAAACGGGTGTCTGCACCTCCAAAAATCCGAGCTCCTCCATCTGAGACCTCAGATAGGATATGACCTTGGAGCGCATCACAATGTTTTGTTTGACCTTCTCGTTGCGAAGGTCAAGAAACCTATATTTGAGACGCACCTCCTCTCTCGTCTCCCTGGACTTCACTATCTCAAAAGGCAGCTTTTTTGTGACCTTGCCTAAAATCTCAATGCTGTCACAGTCAAGCTCAATGGTCCCGGTGGGAATTTTGGGGTTGTATGTGTCCTCATCTCTTTGCTCGATGACACCCGAAACGGAGACGCAGTCCTCCCTTGATATTCCTTTGATGAGCGAGCCGTGCCGCATGACGATTTGCACAACCCCGTAAAAATCACGAAGGTCAATGAACGAAACCCCGCCGTGGTCGCGTATGTTCTCGACCCATCCCGAAAGCCTGACTTCTTTTCCGATGTCGCCGGCGCAAAGCGTCGCCGACGTTCTCGTCCTAAAAACACTCATTTTTCAACTCCTTTGCGGCATAAAAAAAATCCGTCCTCCTAAATTTCTTTAGGACGAACGGTCATGTCCGCGGTGCCACCTAAATTGTCGCAAAAGCGACCCCTCACTGAGATTCAAGCAAATCTCTCGCCGTTCACGCAGGCATCACGTCGCATATTACTCGTTTCCTTTGACATGCGCAGCTCTTGAGTGTTATTCACAAAAACTCTTTCAACGAGGCTCTCACCTTATCCTCGATCTCTGGGTGCGATACTTTTTTGCTACTTCTCTCCGTCATCGCCTTTTTAAGTTTACATCGTAATTTTAATAAAAAAATTTCTTCGAGTCAAGTTTTTTGAATATGCGAAATTCTCCCGCTTTTATCCATTTATGCGCGAAACATGGCCGTTTATGCATGAAACAAATAATTTTATGCGCTCATCCGTAAATCTGTCCCGCGTGATTTGCCCTCAAAAAATAGGCGAACCCTTCGCATCCCTCTTTGATTTCCGAAAACGTTCTTTCAAAATCCCCGGTATACCAGGGGTCCTCTATGTCATTCCCGCTTTTCGTGAACGCGCCGAGTTTTTTTACTTTGCCCTGCGCCGCGGCGCCGCCAATTTTAAGAACGTCGTAATAGTTTGAGGAGTCCATGACAAGCACGAGACCTGCGTCGTCGACATCTTTTTTTGTCAGCGTGACGCTAAAATGAACGAAGTCATACCCGTTGTCTTTCAAAACCTTCGCCGCGGGCATGTACACGGGCCGTCCCTTTTCAGATTCAAGCGTACCCCTCGACTTCACCTTCACGCCCGTCATCCCGCTCTCTTTGCACATGCGGGTGAAAACGGCCTCCGCCATGGGAGAGCGGCAAATGTTTCCGAGGCACACGAAACACACGCAAAACATTCAGTCCCCTCTCTTGCGCTTTGCCATCGAGAATTCCGTGGGAACGTAAGTTTCAAGGTAATCAAGACATTCATCAATGTCATGAAAATACCTGTAAAGATCCTTGCAGTCGGCGGTGATGAATTTTTTCTCGGTGACGGACCTCATGAATCTTTCGAGGTCATTGTAGTACCCATCTATATTGAAAATGACTATGGCCTTGTTGTGCCTTCCGAGCTGTTTGAGCGTTAGAACCTCATAGAATTCCTCGAAAGTCCCGACCCCGCCGGGAACGACCAAAAACGCGTCGGCGGCCTCTTCCATGAGAAATTTCCTCTCCGCCATGGTTTCCGTATATGTGAGCTCGTCACTGTCAAGGTACAGCTGCTCAACATCCTCGTCGCGGAAAAAAGCGGGAACTATGCCGTGTACCTTTCCGCCGCCGCGGCGCACACCTCTCGCCACCGCGCCCATGAGTCCGGTTGAGCCTGCGCCGAAAACAAGGGAGTGACCGCGATTCGCCATCTTTTCGCCGAGTTTTTCCACCTCTTTTACGTATTTCTCATCAATGTTCGCGCTCGCGGCACCAAACACACAAATATTCATGTCTTCCATCTCCTGTCAAATTCAATTTCCCAAACCGCCCGTCCGCCCGGCGTTTAAACTCATGTTTCCAAACGGCTTTTGAAATCCGCGTATCTTTCCACCGCAGGAGGATACCCCTGATCTGCGGACATCTTCAAAAGTGCGATGGCCGAATCCGGGTCTTTTATCTTTTCGCAGTTTGTGAGACAGAACGCGAGAAGATACTGCGCCTCGGCGTTTCCCTTCTTCGCTGCGGGATAAAACCATTTTGACGCCTCCGCGAGATCTCTTTCCACACCGTCACCGTCGAAAAGTGCGCGGCCCATCGCGACATACGCGGGGATGTATCCCCTGTCGGCGGCCTGTCTTATGTACTTCCGACCAGTCTCGACATCCTTTTCAACGCCCTCACCCGAGACATACATGGTCCCCAGCGCGTAGAATGACGACACATTCCCCTCGGCGGTCGCTTTTTCGTAAAGCCCGAAAGCTTTTAAGGGGTTTTTTTCGACGCCTCGGCCTTCCCTAAAACATGCGGCGAGAGCGTCAAGCGCCGCTATGTTTCCGGCATCCACGGCTTTTTGGAACCACCCTGCCGCCGCCTCGTAATTTTTCTCGCAGCCCTGCCCGTTGTAAAGACAAGTCCCCAAAGCAAGCATGGCCTCATCCGAGCCGCCTTGCGCGGCCTTTTCAAACCACTTGGCAGCGATGGCAAAGTCTCTGCCGCATCCGTACCCGGAATAATAACAGTACCCGAAATTGAGCATTCCCAAGGCGTCGCCCTTTTCAGCCGCTTTTTTGAACCACTGGTACGCTGCTTTATTCTCTTTGTTTTTAAGGCACTCCCTGCCTTTTTTGACTTCTTTTGAGAACTCTCTCATTCACCCACCAAATCACTTCTTAAGCTTGCCGTATCTCACCGCGTGGTATTCGTAGATGTCCGTCACAAACTTTTCCAGCTCATCAAGGTTCTTTTTTCTGCTGCCGACGAGCGGCACGAGTTTTATGAGAAATTCGTCGTCCGAGCGCAAATCTTCAAAAAGTATGCCCTTGCTTTTGGACGTGAGAAGGGAATATATCGTGCCCCTCATGTCGTTCGTCTGCGTCAGGTAATACATCTTCTTCGTCCTGTTGTAAAGAACGATGACGCCCTCTCTCTTCTTACCGCCCGGCTTGTATTCCATGAGAAATCTTTCCGGAGAAAAACCGTCGTTATCTATGTATACTCCCCTTCCGGTGGAAAGTTTGTACTCATCCTGTGCGTCGTCCTCAAGTTTGAGACTGATGATGTTTCCCGTCTTGTCGTGATCGGCGAAAACGCGCACGGTGCCGCCGCTGTGCGCCACGGAATACCATTTCCAAATTACCCTGTTTCCCTCATCCTTCTTAGGCTTTCCGAGAGTCTTAACAGCTTCGTCCACCGTGAGAGGGCAGCTACCGGGTGTGTTGAGGCGGGTTTCCAGCTCGGACCTTAGAGCGGCGTACTTCGCTTTCATTTTTTTGTTGTGAACATAAAAATATATGACGGATATGACGGTCACAATCGCCAACGCGCCGATGATGCCTATGAAAACATACGCCGTCGTACTCACAGCCTTCTATACTCCCCTGAAAAGCTTATCCGCATCACAGAAATTTTTCTGCGTCCGCGGAAAACACGATATCAACACTAATGCCGGCATACGCGTCCGCACACGCCGGCATTTTCATTTTTATGCAAAATATTTCTCGCGCAAAAATCAATAAAATGAGGGTTCGGCAAACTCGGTTACAGCCTCGGCTTCCTCCGAATCCGTATCCTCCGTCTTCGCGGGTTTATTGAGTCTTCTCTTTTGATCCCACGCGATGATCCCGAGCGCGTATCCGACTTCCATGACGCCTGCGCCCACGATGAGAATTGTGTAGAACGCGCTGGCGCTTTCCATCTCGGCTACCGTCTCCCCTATGACGCTCGCTTCGTCAACTGCCCAAAGGCAACCGAACACGCAGAGCACCGCGGTGAGAGACATGGCGGCGATTATGTCGGAGAGCTTCAAAATTCTCTTCTCCGGTTCGCCGTAAGATTCCAGCGTCCCGCACACGAACTTGCATGCGAGTATGAGCGTTAGGAACTCAAAGATAACGGCAATGGCGTAATATATGTACGGAGTCCACTCGTCTTCCCATTCAAGACCCTGAGCGAGAGCGGAAATTCTCACGGTTCCGTCATCAGCTTTGTATCCGATTGTCGCGCCGGAAAGGCACCATACAGCGGCGAGAACGAGAATGACACCAAGAATCGAGCACGCAATCTGCCCGCCGTCTCCGGCCTTACGTTTAAGATCAAAGTTTGACACAAGTCCTAGGCAATAACATATACCTATCATAACTCCGCCGCCCGCGATGCCCATCACCGTGTAATGGTTGAGATCGAAAACTTCGTACACGCCGCTCGCGTCAACGGCGCTGTCATGATAGAGACATCTGAGAAGAATGACAAATCCAAAATACAGAAAATACGTTATCAGCATGCTCTTTACGCATTTCTGGACTTTCTCTTCGTGTCTCACGCCCTTCGCGTATCTCACGATGTCGGTTATGAGACGCACGATCATTGTCACCCAAAGGCCCGCCACTATCAAGGTGCCGAAGAAATCGTAATCGACGATAGCGTCGTATTCGAGTTCTCCGTTTATCAAAGGATTGACGATATCTTCCACAAAATAATCGGCGAACATCTTGCCGTTGCTGCCAATGAAACCTATGAAAACGGACATGGCGACAAGCACGACGACACCGATGAATCCAAAGGTGATTCCGATGATGCCCACCCTGTGCTGGAACGACCTAGGCGTCTTCACATTGGCCTCCTCGTCGACGGCGACAACGCCGTCAACATATTCAAAATCGGCGTTTTCATCAACAGGAGTGTCGCTTTCCATGTTTTTATTTTTATTTGACATATGTCCTCCGCTAGAACAGCATGGTGTGAAAATCTAATTTGTGAACATCTTAAACTTCAACGTTTGAAAACGTGAATATATACACAAGATATATTATCATAACAAAAAAAAACCGTCAATAT
>JAJQAJ010000047.1 GCA_021203865.1 Clostridia bacterium | reverse complement strand
GATCATTTCTACTCTCATTGTCCCTTGAAAAAAGTCAAATTTATCAAAAAAGTCCCTTGGAAAATAGTCATTTCTTTATACAAACTCGCTTGAAAAAAAATACGAAGTATGTTAGAATGATGCATGTAAGAACTCATAGAGGTGAAAAATGCTTAAAAGGAAAATTACCTCCTACCTCGTTGCCTGGAAAAAAACGGAAAACAGAAAACCGCTCTTCATTAAAGGCATACGACAATGCGGAAAAACTTATTCAGTGCTGGATTTTGCGAAAAACAATTACGATAATGTCATCTACCTTAACTTTGACACTAATCCGGAGTATATTCCGATTTTCGAACGCTCACTCGACGTTGACAACCTCATAAGTCTCATATCAACGACCGTTAAAGGAGGCACGAAGTTCGTTCCCGGAGAAACCATTCTCATCTTCGATGAGGTGCAATGCTGTCCTGACGCAAGAACCTCTCTGAAATCTTTCAAACTGGATGGCAGATTCGACGTCATATGCACTGGTTCACTTCTAGGTGTCACCGGATACGGTAAGAAACCGCGATCCATTCCAGTGGGATACGAGGAAATTCTGGAAATGAAGCCCATGGATTTTGAGGAATTCCTTTGGGCCGTGAATGTCACGGATGAAGCCGTGAACCTTCTCAGAGAATGTCTTCTAAAAGAGGAACCCGTCCCGACAGCTCTCCATGAAAGAATGATGAAACTCTTTTTGGAATACGCGGTGATAGGCGGCATGCCGGAAGCAGTTCAGACATATGTTGACTCAAATCAAATGAATCTGGTTCTCAATGTTCAACGCGACATACTCGATGATTACCAGGAGGACATGGTAAAATATGCGGACAACAAGACAACCCCACTTATCAGGGAATGTTTCAACTCCATTCCGATACAACTTAGCAAAGATAACAAGAAATTTCAGTATTCCGCCATTGAAAAAAACGGGAAAGGCTCCAAATTCGCGGGAAGCATTCAGTGGATAGAGGACGCCGCGATAATTTCTCGCTGTTACAATTTAAGCATTCCGGAACTTCCGCTAGGCGGAAACGCCGAAGACAATGTCTTTAAGATTTACATGAACGACATAGGTCTTTTCACAAGCATGCTGGAAGACGGTACACAGCTAAGCATATTAAACGGCAACCTCTACGGGTACAAAGGCGCGATAGCGGAAAACCTCATAGCCGACGTATTCACAAAAATGGGGAGAAAGCTTTACTACTATCACAAGGACAGCGGACTTGAAATAGATTTTGTCATAAGATACAAAGGGGGATGTCATCTCGTTGAAGTGAAGGCCGCCACCGGCAACACAAAATCAACAAAAACAATTCTCGGCCATCCGGAAAAATATCACGTTGACGGAGCCATAAAGCTCGGCGCATACAACATAGGAAGGGCTGACAAGATTTTGACCCTTCCCATGTACCTAAGTTTTCTTTTGACCGACATATGATTCGCGGCTGGGCGGCATCGCCCGCGGGTTTGTCACTATACGGCGGCCCTCATTTCCCTGGCCGCCTTTATTTCGTCCAAAATCGCCTGCTGAGGGGGAACTTTCTCATCCCTCGCCCTGACGGCCTCAATGGCGTCCCGTCGCGCCTTCTCGACGGTTTCCGGGGTTATGGGTTTTTTGTCGGACTGTTTTTTCTCGCCCGAGACAATTTTATCAAGCGATTTTTGCAATGAAAAGTATGTGGCAATCTTGGCCTCAGCGAGTGATTTGAGGTTTCTTATCTCCCCCTCCGCGTAAAAGACCCTCCTCGTCTCCTCCGCCTTCACTGCCGAAAGTTCAGCCTTCGCCGCGGCGGCGGCTTTTCTTTTGCTTCCAGGGTCGGCGTCCAAAGCGGTCTTCTTCTTTTCGAGTTTTGCCTTCTTGGATTTTTCAAACTTGTCGACATTTGGGAATATGAGAAGGAATATGAAAAAGAAGACTATCATCGAGATTATGCCCGTGATGATTGTCTCTATTATCGCCTGAATGAAGTTGTGAAGATGCCAATACTCACAGACGCAGTGCATGAGTCCCCAGAGCGCTCCGCATATGAAGGATATTATGACCCACGCTATGAAATACCACATCGCCTGGAACCAGGGGTTGCCGTGCGAACGGTACGTTATGTTTCTTTGAAGAGGAAAGTTTATGCACTGAGCGGTGAAAACAGCTATTTCATACGCTATGAAATACCCCATTCCACGCTCATCACCTATGAGCGTGCAGTCATATCCCAACAGCTGAAAAGGCGTCCACCCGAAAGCCCCATCGTCGAGAGACGAAAAAGCGAGCGGGAGAAACGCCATGACTATGTACTGCCAGATGGTCACACCAATCGAAAACAGAAGAAAGAAAACTATGAGATAGATGATTTTCGCGGCCTTTTCGTGTTTCGCGGCAAATCCGTACCACACTCCGAGCCACGCCCTGTAAAGTTTCTGCCAGAACGCGACAAAAGAATTTTCCGAAAAAGGCTTGAGTTCGAGCTTAACCTCTTTGTTTTCGCTTTTCAGCTCATCGCCGCCGTTCGTGTCCATCGTTCCCATAAATCAAAGGCCGTAGCCCATGACAAGCGCGACCGCGCCGAGAGCCCCCGCCATGTTGCCGAGACTCGCGGTCATGATTTTCACCGGTGAGAACGCCGTCCCGCCGAATATTTTCTCGTTGACTTTCTTTTGAAGGGGTTTTGTCAGAACGTCACCCTGCGCACTAACCCCGCCGCCCAGCATTATGACCTCCGGACGGAAGATGTTGGCGAGGTTTGCGAGGCCTTCCGACAGGGCCTCTATGTAATTTTCCACGACACTGTCGGCCACTCTGTCTTTGCCGAGGAAGTCAAAAGCCGTCTTCGCCGTACATGAAATGAGTGTTTCGGTGTTCCAGATCTTGCTCCCTTTGTTCTTTCTGAGAGCCTCTATGAGGTCGCCCCTCAGCGCTGTCGCCGAGGCATACGCCTCAAAACAGCCTTTCCGCCCGCAGCTGCAGATTCGCCCGCCGCTGTAGACGACCATGTGACCTATTTCGGATCCGACGCAGTTCGTGCCCTCGAAAAGCTTCCCGTCTATCATGATGCCGCCGCCGACACCGGTTCCCAGGGTCACAAGAATGCTGTTTTTGTAATTCGCCGAGGCGCCGAATTTCGCTTCGCCCAGCGCTGCGACATGTGCGTCGTTGCCCACAGCGACTTTATACCCCGTGAGAGACTTAATCCTCTCCGCGAGGGCGAGGTTTTTGAACCTTAGGTTGCTCGCGAAAATGACCGTTCCGGTCACCCGGTCAACCATGCCTGGACATCCTATGCCCACGCCCTCTATTTTGTCCTCGTTTCCCGTGGCAAGTGATTTCACAAGAGCGGCTATCCGCTGACACACCGCGCTCGCGCCGTCAGCCGGCCTGGTGTCAACTTCTTTCTGGACGAGCACTTTTCCGTCTTCGTCACTGAGTATGCCTTTAATTCCGGTCCCGCCGATATCTACACCTATATAAAGCATTGGAAATCTCCCCTTCAAGCTTACCATAATTCTACATAATACGCCGGCATTTGTCAAACAAGCGGCCCCACGTTGTAAAAAAGCTCATATGTTGTCATTTCACCAAAACACGCTTAGGGCCGAGCCGGCGCAAGACACAGAACGCGGCAAGACCGTCAAACGGGCTTGAACCATTTTTTAAATGTGCTATCATGAACACGTAAAAGCTGTAAAGGAGGCTGTTTCATGGCGGTCAGCAAAAACGGCAAAAAATTTTCAACAGACAGTGAATTTGCCAATGTTGTCTCACATTGTTATTTTGAAGCTAATCATAAAAAGGTGCGTGAGGAACGTTCCTTTTTATCAAGCTCAAGCCCCGTATGTTCAGACGGTTTGACGCTCTTCACGCCGCGCACATCATGTGAGCATTGGTTTTCAACATTCAGCGCCGGCCGTGAAGCCGGGCTTCTATCATCATAAAATCAAGTTTCGCGCTTGAAAATTTCGGTGACCCGCTGTACAATTACGTTGTCGGGGATTGCCCGGCGCAAAGCTGCGATTTTAATAGCGGCAAAAAAGGAGAAGACATGACAATTTACGATTTCAAGGAAAAAGACATCGACGGAAACGAGGTGGATTTCAGCATCTATCGGGACAAGGTCCTCCTCATAGTCAACACGGCGACCAAATGCGGGTTCACGCCCCAATACGAAGGGCTCCAGAAGCTGTACGACACCTATAAGGACAAAGGCTTTGAGGTTCTCGGGTTTCCGTGCAACTCATTCGCGGGACAGGCTCCCGGGGAAGAGGCGGAAATCAAATCCTTCTGCTCCCTCAAATACAACGTGACGTTCACCCAGTTCTCAAAGATCAAAGTGAACGGGAAAGACGCGGAACCCCTGTACAATTTTTTGAAACAGGGCGAATTCGCGGGGCGCATCATGTGGAACTTCACAAAGTTTTTGATTGACCGGGCCGGCAATGTCGTGGGACGTTTCGACTCCAAAACAAAACCCGAGGACATCGAAAAGGAGATAGTAAAAATCCTATAAGATAAGAAAGGCCCGAAACGTGGCCTTTTTTCACGCGCAAAATCGGGCAAATGAAAGCGGGAAATGTATTTTGCGCACCCCGTCAAATCCGGACATATACAGGGAAAAACCGGACGAATCGCGCCCGCGGCTTTATACGCGACGAGCATGTCGGCAGCGTAAGATTTGTCGAATCTTCTCGGACGGGCCACACACATGTCTTTTACCGTTCTTCATGAAATAGTTGGCGTACGCGATAAGCCCTGTTTTGTCAACATATATCAACTTTTCAACGTGTTCCCGAAATGATGTGTTAGTCGGATTAAAATTTGTGCCCATGCCGAGTCTCTCCCCCTTTCCCGTTCTTCCAAAACATAAACACGAGTGTATCACATCCAAAATCATAAAATCACGCCCATGGACAAAGGCGAAAACCAGCCCCCGTTCAACGCCGTGATTTTAAACGCATGTCCAAGGTCCCGCAAAGACATCATTCGCCTAACGTAGCTCGTAAGATTTTCACAAAGTGTGAGCGTGTCCCTTCGCGGCCCATCAGCTTTAATTAAAAGAGACCGGATGACCCGGCCTCGTTTTTGATATTAATTTTAACCTACTGTTTGTCAATGCTCTGTGATATAAGGTCACAGCAACGAAGCATGATTTCTATGCATTGCATCAAAAGCTCTTTTGATTCGTCGTCAAGCTCTCCGCCGTTTTTTATGCCGTCATTGACTATCACCGCCGCGTAGTTGAACGAAGAAAAGAGATTTTTTAGGTATTCCTCCTGCTCAGTGAAGGGCTTTTTCGCCGTGACGTAGAAGTTGTACACGTTTTGAAGGTCCCTCGACGTCTTATTGAAAAGAGAAACATCTCTGGTTTCGTTTATTTTGAGAATGCCGCATCTCGCCGTCTTTATGAGGTCGACGAGCCTTAAATCTTCAAAATCAGCCATACGTCACTTTTTTTTGTTGTCCTTCGCCTTTTCCACCTTGATCTCTATGTCGCCGTAGCTTCCGATGTTGTCGTCTGAAAGGTCGATGTCGGCAGGGATGATGGGATCGAGGATGGTGTTGTCATCCTCTGTGACGACCGCGCCTTTGCCGGACGCCGCTCTTCCCTGCGAGGGAGTCTTGTACTGCACGGCCTCGTCGCTTCGAACTTCAACAATGGCGTCGTCTTTATCATAGGTCGCGCTGCTCCGGATGTCACTCCCGGCCATCGTGACGAGCGGAGACAGGTTGTTGTATTCCTTGACACCCGTTCCCGCGGGGATGAGTTTGCCGATGATGACGTTCTCCTTGAGCCCCATGAGCGGGTCGACCTTACTTTTCACGGCCGCCTCTGTGAGGACTCTCGATGTCTCCTGGAAGGACGCCGCGGAAAGGAACGAATCCGTGGCGAGCGCCGCCTTTGTTATGCCGAGAAGAATGCGCTTTTGGAGCGCGGGCTTTCCGCCGTTCTGCATGGCTTTCTGGCTCTCCTCCTCGACCTCGAACACGTCCACTGTCTCGCCGGGAAGAAGGTTGGTGGATCCAGCGTCCTCAATTCTTACCTTTCTCAGCATCTGACGCACGACTATCTCGACGTGTTTGTCGTTTATGTCGACGCCTTGTGAACGATACACGCGCTGAACTTCGGAAAGAAGATAGTCCTGCACTCCCTTGATACCCGATATCCTAAGGATGTCCTGCGGATAGAGCGAACCGACATTGAGCTGGGTACCGGGTTCGACCCTGTCGCCCGTCCTGACAAGAAGCTCCGCGTTGAAGTTTAGCGTGTAATCTTTTTTGATGACTGTCGTTTCGGGGTCGCGCACAATGACGTGTTTGAGGCTCTCGGAGTCGTCGACCGTGACCACGCCGGAAACCTCGCATATAGTCGCGCATCCTTTGGGTTTGCGGGCCTCAAAAAGCTCTTCCACCCTCGGAAGGCCCTGGGTTATGTCGCCGGTCGCCGCGATGCCGCCGGTGTGGAAGGTACGCATGGTCAGCTGCGTGCCGGGCTCGCCTATCGACTGGGCGGCTATGACGCCCACAGCTTCACCTGTCTGCACGGGTGAGTTCGTAGCCATGTTCTTACCGTAGCATTTCGCGCACACACCGTATCTTGACTGGCAGTTGAAAACCGAACGGATGGAAACTTCTTCTATGCCGGCGCCGACAATTTCCGCCGCCAAATCGTCATCTATGAACGTGTTCATCGCGGCGAGAAGTCTACCGTTTTTATCATAGACGTCGTCACTCGTGAACCTTCCCTGTATTCTGTCGAAAAGTCCCTCGATTGTCTCCCCGTTGGGACCAAGAATCTTGCTCACCTTCGTTCCGCGGGGTTTTCCGGAGGACATGCAGTCATCCTCCCTCACGATGACGTCCTGGGAGACGTCGACGAGTCTTCTTGTGAGGTATCCGGAATCCGCCGTTTTGAGCGCGGTGTCAGCGAGTCCCTTTCTTCCGCCGTGGGAGGAAATAAAATACTCAAGAACGGAGAGCCCTTCCCTAAAGCACGACTTCACGGGCACCTCTATCTTTCTTCCCTGGGGGTTGACCATGAGTCCCCTCATGCCGGAGAGCTGTTTCATCTGGTCTATGGAGCCGCGCGCGCCGGAGTCGGCCATCATCCATATGGGGTTGAATTTGTCAAGCGACCCTCTCATGGCCTCCGTGACGTCATCCGTCGCCTTGTCCCACGCGTCTATGACCGCGTTGTAGCGCTCCTCTTCTCTCAAAAGTCCTCTCTGGTACTTTTTCTCTATTTCGTGAACCCTGTTTTCCGTGTCAGCGCATATCTTCTCCTTCTCCGCGGGAATCTCCATGTCGAAGACGGAGGTGGTTATCGCGCCTATCGTCGAATACTTATATCCGAGCGTCTTTATTTTGTCAAGGACGTCAGCCGCTCTCGCGGAGCCGCCTGTTTTGAAGCACATGTCGACGATTTTGCCGAGCTGCTTTTTGCCGACGGCGACGGCCGAACCTAAATAATCATAGGATATCTCGTACTTCGTGACGTTTTCTCTTCTCGTCCTGTCTATGAATCCGAGGTCCTGGGGTATTTCGTTGTTGAAAATTATCCTTCCGACCGTGGTCATTATGATGTCGCTGACAGTTTCGCCTTCAAATTTGGCGAACCGTCTGACCTTTATCTCGTCCTGCACGTGGAGCATTCCGAGCTGGTATGCCATCATCGCCTCGTCTTCCGAGATGTACGCTCCGGCGACGTATTTTTCCGCGCCTTCTTCCTTCTCCCCGCACTCAATGTATTTGTCGCCGACGTATCTGTAAAACTTGCCGTCCTCGCGGCGGATGATCGTCAGATAATAAGACCCCATGACCATGTCCTGGGAAGGCTGCAGCACGGGTTTTCCGTCGGAGAGCTTCAGGATGTTGTTTGAGGAGAGCATGAGGAACCTCGCCTCCGCCTGCGCCTCGACGGAGAGGGGTACATGGACCGCCATCTGGTCACCGTCGAAGTCCGCGTTGAACGCCGTGCAGACGAGCGGGTGAATCTTTATCGCCCTGCCTTCTATGAGTATCGGCTCAAAAGCCTGTATCGAAAGCCTGTGCAGGGTCGGGGCCCTGTTCAGAAGAACGGGGTGTTCCTTTATGACCTCTTCGAGGACGTCCCACACCGCGGGCTGCGCGCGCTCAACCACCCTCTTGGCGCCCTTTATGTTCTGCGCCTGACCGGTCTCTATGAGTCTTTTCATGACGAACGGTTTGAAAAGCTCTATGGCCATCTCTTTGGGAAGCCCGCACTGATAGAGTTTAAGTTCGGGACCCACGACTATGACGGAACGTCCGGAATAATCGACACGCTTGCCGAGAAGGTTCTGACGGAACCGTCCCTGTTTACCGCGGAGCATGCCGGCGAGCGATCTGTACTCCCTGTTGGAAGGCCCGGAAAGCGCCCTGCCGTGTTTGCCGTTGTCTATGAGCGCGTCGACGGCCTCTTGGAGCATCCTCTTTTCATTTTTCAAAATCATGTCGGGCGCGCCCAGGTCCATCATCTTTTTGAGACGGTTGTTCCTGTTTATCACCCTTCTGTAAAGATCGTTGAGGTCCGAGGACGCGAACCTGCCGCCGTCAAGCTGGACCATGGGACGAAGCTCGGGGGGAAGCACGGGAAGCACGGTTAAAATTAACCATTCGGGCCTGGTGTCGTTTTTGCGGAACGCCTCCAAAACCTCAATCCTCTTGACCGCCTTTGTGCGTCTCTGTGATGAGGAGCTGTTTTCAAGGATGTCCCTGCACTCCGCGCACTCCTTGTCGAGGTCAACCCCCATGAGAAGCTCCCTCACAGCCTCCGCGCCCATGCCGACGCGAACGCCCTGGGCGGAAAGCCCGCCCCTGTCCCTGTAGGAAGCTTCCAGGTCAGAATAATCCTTGTCGGATAAAACCTGCTTTTTCTCAAGCACGGGCACCCTGCCGGGATCCAGAACGACATACGCCGCGAAGTAGACAATCTGTTCCAAAAGCTTCGGACTCATGTCGAGAATGAGGCCTATCCTGGAAGGCACGCCTCTGAGATACCAGATGTGCGCCACGGGAGCGGCGAGCTCGATGTGTCCCATCCTCTCGCGCCTAACCTTCGCGCGCGTCACTTCGACGCCGCATTTCTCGCAGACGACACCCTTGTAGCGTATTCTCTTGTATTTTCCGCAGTGGCACTCCCAGTCCTTCATCGGTCCGAAAATTCTCTCGCAGAAAAGCCCGTCCCTCTCCGGTTTCTGTGTCCTGTAGTTTATCGTCTCGGGTTTTGTCACCTCACCGCGGGACAGCTCTCTTATTTTTTCGGGAGACGCCACGGTTATTTTCACCGAATAAAAATCGTTTAATTCGTACATGTTTTTATCTCACCTCCCGCTTAGTCTTTGTTTTTCTTCCCGCCGTTATCGCCATTTTCAGGATTTTTTCCGTTTTCGACGAGTATGTCATCGTCGGGGAGTGCCTTTTCACTTTCAATGAGAACGTCGCCAAGGCCCATGTCGCTCTCCCCCGCCGTTTCGTCATCATCGTCATCAAAAATTACAAACTTCTCATCAGTGATTTCGTCGTCGTCATCGAAAATCTCGAATTTTTCATCGTCAAAGTCGTCCATGTCAAAGTTTTCAAGGTCTTCGACGCTGAGAGAGTTGTCATCCTCATCGGAATCAAATATGGAAATGTCGTCGATGTCGAGATCCTCATCGGTAATCTCCGGGGCGGTGGGAAGCTCAACCTCAATGACGGGCTTCGAGTGCTCCCTCTGATCGCTTTCGCGGGACCTTGCAGTGGGTATCGCGTCGTCCTCGTCGTCCAGTTCGCGTATGACGAGCTCTTCTCCGCTCTCGGTGAGCACTTTTACATCGAGGGCTATGGACTGAAGTTCCTTCAAAAGCACCTTGAACGCCTCGGGAATGCCGGGCTCCGAGATGTTGTCACCCTTGACAATCGATTCGTACGTCTTCACACGGCCGACGACATCATCCGACTTTACGGTCAGAATCTCCTGAAGGATGTGCGCCGCGCCGTAGGCCTCGAGCGCCCAGACCTCCATTTCGCCGAACCTCTGTCCGCCGAACTGCGCCTTGCCGCCGAGCGGCTGCTGTGTCACGAGACTGTAAGGTCCTATGGACCTCGCGTGTATCTTGTCGTCGACGAGGTGTATGAGCTTTATCATATATTGGACGCCGACCGTTACCCTGTTCTCGAAGGGTTCGCCCGTCCGTCCGTCAAACACCTTTATTTTGCCGTCCACCTTGCCGTCGGGGTTGAGGATGTTGTTTTCCTCAAAAAGCCTCTCTATGTCCTTCTCGGTGGCACCGTCAAAAACCGGCGTGGCTATCTTCCACCCGAGCTGACGGCATATGAATCCCAGATGGACCTCCAGGACCTGTCCTATGTTCATTCGCGAAGGCACGCCGAGAGGGTTGAGCACAATTTCAAGCGGCGTCCCGTCTTCGAGGAACGGCATGTCCGCCTCGGGAAGAACCCTCGACACGACGCCTTTGTTGCCGTGGCGTCCCGCCATTTTGTCGCCGACCTGTATCTTCCTCTTCTGCGCTATGTACACGCGCACAAGTTTGTTGACGCCGGGCTGCAGTTCGTCCTTGTTTTCTTTCGTGAAAATCTTGACGTCGACGACTATGCCGCCTTCGCCGTGGGGAACTTTGAGTGAGGTGTCTCTCACCTCCCTCGCTTTTTCACTGAATATCGCGCGGAGGAGTCTCTCTTCCGGCGTAAGCTCCGTCTCGCCTTTTGGCGTGACCTTTCCAACAAGGATGTCCCCCGGATTGACCTCGGCGCCGATTCTCACAATGCCGTCGCTGTCAAGGTCCTTGAGCGCGTCGGCGGGGACGTTCGGGATGTCCCTCGTTATTTCTTCTGGGCCGAGCTTTGTGTCACGCGACTCGAGTTCATGTTCCTCTATGTGTATGGACGTGAACACGTCGTCTTGGACGAGCTTTTCGCTTATGAGGATGGCGTCCTCGTAGTTGTAGCCCTCCCATTCCATGTATCCCACGAGGATGTTCTTGCCGAGAGCAAGCTCGCCGTCCGCAGTCGCTGGACCGTCGGCGATTATATCGCCCTTTTCGACCCTGTCGCCCGTGTTGACGAGAGGTCTCTGGTTGAGGCAGGTGTTGGCGTTGGAGCGCTCAAATTTTTTGAGCGGATAATTTGTCTCCTTGCCGTCGTCCTCGCGTATGACTATGAGGTCACTCGCGCACTTTATGACGGTGCCGGTGTTTTTCGCCACGACGAGCACACCGCTGTCGCGGGCTATAGTACTCTCTATTCCCGTGGCCACGACGGGAGTTTCTGTCTTCATGAGAGGCACGGCCTGCCGCTGCATGTTAGAGCCCATGAGCGCGCGGTTGGTGTCGTCGTTTTCGAGGAAAGGTATGAGCGCCGTCGCGACGGACACGAGCTGCTTGGGCGACACGTCCATGTAGTCTATCCTGTCGGGGGAAAGCGTGGTGATGAGGTCCTGGTGCCTACATCCGACATGCGAGTTCACGAAGTGATTGTCCTTGTCAAGAGGTTCGTTCGCCTGCGCCACGGTGTGTTTGTCCTCCTCGTCGGCGGCGAGGTAATCGACGATGTCAGTGACCTTCATCACGGGCTTGCCGTTCGCGTCTAGGACGGGGTTTCCGTCTTCATCGGTCTCTTTCACGACGCGCCTGTACGGCGATTCTATGAACCCGAATTCATTTATTTTGGCGAATGTCGCGAGTGAGGATATGAGCCCTATGTTCTGGCCCTCGGGCGTCTCTATCGGGCAAAGCCTGCCGTAATGCGAGTGGTGGACGTCCCTGACCTCGAACGTCGCCCTATCCCTGTTGAGACCGCCGGGTCCGAGGGCGGAGAGCTTTCTTTTGTGCGTGAGCTCGGCCGCGGGGTTGGTCTGGTCCATGAACTGCGACAGCTGCGATGAGCCGAAAAATTCCCTTATGACCGCCGACACGGGACGCACGTTTATGAGCGATGACGCCGTGATGTCGGCACTGTCCCTGGTTGACATCCTCTCTTTTATTATCTTTTCAAGCCTCGATATTCCTATTCTGAGCTGGTTGGTGAGAAGCTCACCCACCGAACGCACGCGGCGGTTCCCGAGGTGGTCTATGTTGTCTATCGTGCCGATGCCGTATTTGAGGTCGAGGTTGGTGGATATCGCGGCGACAATGTCGTCCACAGTTATATGTTTGAAGCAGAGCTTTTCGACAATGGGCTTTATGGTCTTTTTCTCATCGGCGTTGAGCTTGGTCTCCCTGTCAGCCTCCAGGTACCCCTCAAGGGCCTTGCACGCGGTGACGAATTTCACCCTTGTGTCCGCGTTCTTGTCGCGGACCTTTTTGTCCTCGTTTTTGTCGTCGTCCCTGTTCATGAACTCAGCGTTATAGTAGAGCGCGTTTATCTCTGACGCGTGCCTTTCGGCAACCTCTTCGACGGAGGCGCTTTCGCATTCCTCGGCGAGCTTTTTCATGAACGCGAAGTTGGGGTAGTAAACCATGGGAAGCAGTCCGAACGTCTTGGGATTCTTGTCGGAGAGCGCGGAGAAATTGACGGCGTTGTTGGATATTATTTTGTGTTTTATCTCACCCCTTTCCTTGTCGGTGACATAAACAAAAACCTCTTTTATTCCCATGTCCTGGAGCTCAACCGCCCTCTTGTCGGTGACAACCTCTCCTTCGCGGGCGACAACCTCGCCCGTCTCCGGGGAATAGAGGTCTTCCGCGAGTTTGCAGCCGGTAAGCCTGTAGGCGAGATTGAGCTTTTTGTTGAACTTGTACCTGCCGACTTTGGCGACGTCGTACCTTCTGGGATCATAAAAAAGGTTATAAAGGTGTTGTCTTACGGACGCCTCTGTCGGCACTTCACCGGGACGGAGACGCTTGTAAAGCTCTATGAGGCCGTCGGACTCAGAATGCGCGGTGTCCCTGGCTATCGTGTTTTCTATCATCTGGTCGCCGGGGAAGAGCTCTCGGAGCGAGTTGTCCGAGCCGTATCCCAAGGCACGCAAAAGCACGGTGACACAGAGTTTTCTCTTTCTGTCCACCTTAACCCACAAAACGCCCTGCGCGTCCTGCTCCAGTTCTATCCACGCGCCCCTGTTGGGAATGACGGTCGACGCGAATATTTCCTTGCCGGTTTTGTCCCTCGAGCTATCATTGTATTCGCCGGGCGAACGGACGAGCTGGGATACGATGACACGCTCCGCGCCGTTGATGATGAAGGAGCCGCTGTCCGTCATGAGAGGGAAATCCCCCATGAAGACGTCCTGCTCCATTATCTCACCGCCCTTGGCCTTGTTTACGAGGCGCACCTTGACGTGCATGGGCAGGGCGTAGGTCGCGTCCTGAATACGACATTCCTTCTCGTCATATTTGGGTTTGTCTTCAAACCAGTGATCAAGGAAATAGAGTTCGTAGTGATCGGAATAGTCGGTTATCGGCGAGAAATCCTCGAACACTTCGTCAATGCCTTCGTTGATGAAGCTGTTGTAGCTCGACTTCTGAACCTCGACGAGGTCGGGTATGTCTATGACCTCATTGATTTTACCGAACTTTCTCCTCTCGGTTTTGCCATATTTGTGAACAGGTAATTCCATTAAAAAATGCTCCTTTTGACCTTTCGGCCTCCCTCTTTCACATTTTGGCGATTTCTCGGGTATATCTTTTCAACGAGAAGAATCCAATGCTCAAAGTTTGCCGTATTTCCGTATTTTGTTTTAAATTTCGTTGTCTTTTTTGTCCCGGCGGCGCATAAATTTACTCGCGGCTCTTTACAAACCTTCCCGGGCGTTGTATAATTGCATCGTGGGGAAAGGGGGAGTTACCGCAAAAATCATGAACTTAGTGCGCACTTTTCGCGCGAATGGCGAAAAGAGCGCATATTACGCATTATAAGACATTATATTATTATATGCAAGCAGGGAAACCAAGTCAAGCACTTTTCAAAAAAAATTTCGTCGCGGCGCGAAAGGACCTCCCTATACATATATTAATAAGCGGCACGTGACGTCGGGTCGGAAATGACTCGGCATCATTCATATATAAAAAAATTTTCACCGGGGGAGTCAGGATGAGAACAACCGCCATAATCTGCGCCGCGGGAAACGGCGAGAGAGCCGGCTTTTCCAAAAACAAAACTTTGGTCCCGCTTCGCGGAGCGCCCATTCTTTGGCACACACTGGAAAAATTCGCCTTCGCGGATGAAATAATAATAACTTTTTCGGAAGACGACAGGGAAGAATTTGAGAAAATAGCGGAAAAATTCGCCGCACGCCTTTCTCCGGGAGGAGAAACCAGGACGGAGAGCGTGTACAAAGCGCTGAAAATCGCCACGGGTGACATCGTGCTCATTCACGACGGGGCGAGACCGTACGTCACAAAAAAGGAAATAGACGCCTGCCTGGAGTCCGTGAAAACGTTCGGCAGCGGTGTCTGTGCCGTCCCCGCCGTCAACACTGTCGCCGTGACGAGGGGCGGAAGGGTGTACTCCGTGCCCGAAAGGAAAACTGTCTACGAAATTCTGACACCGCAGGGATTTTACACGACGGACATCATGACCGCCTACGAAAAAGCCATGGACGACGACTGCGCTTACACCGACGACAGTTCAATATTCGCGAAATACATAGAAGCGCCAAAAATCTGCGAGGGAAGCCCGGAAAACGTCAAATTGACATACCCGGAAGATTTTGTGCGTGAGGAAAGAGCGCTTTTCAAAACGTGTGAGAACGTGGGATTCGGCGAAGACGCGCACGTCCTTGCAAAGGGAAATCATGTGAGGCTTCTCGGAGTTGACATTCCGGCAAACTTTTGTCTCACGTCCCACACCGACGGCGACTGCGCCGCCCACGCGGTGGCGGACGCTCTTCTTTCCGCGGCGAGGCTCAACGACATAGGTTTCTATTTTCCCGACACTGACGAAAAACTTAGAGGCGCCGACAGCATGAAAATACTCAGGGGGTGCCTTGAAAAAGTCAGAGAATCGGACTTCGCCGTCACGGGAGTGACCGTCCTCATCGAAGCCGAAGAGCCCCGGCTTTCGCCTTACATTGAAGCGATGAAAAAAAGCCTTTCCGAAGTTCTCGGGGTAGGCGAAGGCAATATCGCCGTGCACGCGGGGACCGCGGAAGGCATAGGTTTCGTGGGAAGCAAAACAGGAATCACGGCGTATTCGGCCGTAAGTCTCACAAAAATCAAATGAGGGCATGCGGCCCTGACTTAAAAGGGGCGGAAATATGCGCCCGCGACGCGCTGAAATTGAGAGCGCGGGGAGTATCAGATGGCAAAAGGAGTCACCACTCAGTTCGCCTGCACGGAGTGCGGGCACACGACCGCGAAATGGTTCGGGCGCTGCCCGGCGTGCGGAAAATTCAACACCATGGTGGAGGAAACCGTCACGGCCGCCACCACGGCTTCCGCCGAAAGGAAGGCCTCTTACGGGGCGTCGAAGGCGAAAAAGCTTGACGAGATAACATACGAAAGATACGACAGAACGCCATCCGGCATGTCCGAATTTGACAACGTCTTGGGAGGCGGCATTGTCACGGGTTCACTTGTCCTCATAGGCGGGGACCCGGGGATAGGCAAATCCACCCTCCTCACGCAGATAGCGGCGCACCTTTCCGAATCGGAAAAAGTGCTGTACGTTTCCGCCGAGGAGAGCTGCTCACAGGTAAAAATGCGCTGTCAAAGACTTGGTCTCAACGCCGGGAACCTCCTCCTTCTTAATGAAACCTGCATGGACAATGTCGAGCTCGAGCTCGACGGCGTGAAGTTCTGCGTCATAGACTCCATACAGGCGGTCTACACGGAAGCTCTCACCTCCGCCGCGGGGTCCGTAGGTCAGGTCAGGGAATGCGCCTCAAAGCTCATGCGGATAGCCAAAAGCCGTGGGATAACCTTTTTCATTGTCGGACACGTTACAAAGGAAGGCGCCCTCGCGGGGCCCAAGGTTTTGGAACACATCATGGACACGGTCCTCTATTTCGAGGGTGAAACACAGGAGAATTTCAGAATACTTCGGGCCGTCAAAAATAGGTTCGGCAACATATCGGAAGTAGGGGTCTTCGAGATGACGGAGACGGGGATAAGGCAGATAGTCGACTACTCCGGCATCTTCCTTTCCGAAAGCCGCGGCGAGGAGTCGGGCACCGCCGTGACGCCCGCGCTCACCGGGAACAGATGCATGAACGTCGAAATACAGACCCTTATCGCAAAGAGCGGTTACGGACAGGCGCGGCGCATGCCCATGGGCGTCGACTACAATAAGCTCGTGCTCCTTTTAGCCGTGCTGGAAAAAAGATGCGGCATTTACCTTTCCTCCTATGACGTCTACATAACAGCCATGGGCGGGATAAAGCTCCAGGAACCCGCGACCGACCTCGCGATTTGCGCGGCGCTCGCGTCGGCGGAGACGGGTCAGCCCATAGACAAATACACGGCCATATTCGGCGAGGTGGGGCTCACCGGCGAGGTGAGGGCGATAAGTTCCGCGGAGAAAAGAATCGCGGAATGTGTCAAGATGGGCTTCAAAAAAGTGCTGCTGCCCGCGAAAAACCTCCAGTCCGGAGTCAAATACAAGGACAAGATACAGCTCGTCCCCATCCTGTACGTCGGCAGCATGATAAAGAAACTGTTTAAAAGGGAGAACTGAAATGTGCGGCATTGAGTATGAACACTGCCCAAAATGCGGGCTTTTGCAGATGAAAAAGGGAGATACGCTCTGTGACACCTGCAAAGCCGACCTCGGGATTGCGCCGGACGGCGTGAACGCACGCGAAAATTTCGACGAAATCAAAAGAGGTCATTCTTACGGCACGAGCTCCGCCGAGATATACGCGAAATTTTGCAGCCACCTCAACTGGGATAAATACCAGATTTCACACTTCGGCTACAAAAAATCGCTTTTCGCGGTAAACGCCGACACAGACCGCACGCGCGACGTGTGGTTTCTCTTCCACTACAACACCGTCTTGAATCCCCCCGCCGTGGACGCCGCGGGCCCCTCAGTCAACTTTATCTTAGACAGCGGAGAGACCATCATAGAAAAAAAGAAGACCATGCCCTGGGACTCGTATGAGAACGAGAGAATAGTCTTCGTGTTCGACAAAAACCTGGGATACGTCTTTTCGGGAGTCTACGAGTACAAAAGCTCCGACCACGACATGCGACTTTACAAAAGGATAAGCGATGTGTATCCCGTGATGTGACAAACCGCCGCGATTTTAAAATGAAGCGACCTGCCCCGGCAATTTAGACCGGGGTTTTTAGGTTTGACCGCACCGCATGGTTTAGGTCAACTCAGTCGTCATTTACGTCATATTATAAAGACGGAGCCCTACAGGGCATATTTTTTAATGATGTACTTGAAGTAGTTCTCCATCTCGTATTTTGCTTTCTTGGGAATCCGGTTGTTCACAAGCTCCTTTGGGATGATTATGTACTCATTCTTTTTTGCTGACTCCGACTTCGCGAATAAAACCCTAGGTCTTTCTTTTGTGTGAAGATTTTTTATTTCGTAACCGGCGTCAATCCAGCACCTGCTTATCGCCCCCGGTCCGCCGCGGTACCAGAACGTGTCCTCCGCCGCACTCTGCGGAAGAGTCGCTCCTGAAATCTTCTCTATTTCCTTAAAAGTGAGAAGGAGCGACAGTTTGTCCGTGGAAAAGAAATACTCCCTCAGCGAGTCGTACTTATAGCTTGTCTTCTTCTCCGCACCCTCGTTTTTAATCGAATACAGAAGTTCCATGATGTCAGATGTCGACGAAATAACCTCGTCAGATTCTGTATACTCCACAGAACAGAGCGTGCATCTTTCATGCACGTACGCATACGATGACGCTTTCCTTCTGTTGGCACCGGGGTCAATCGACACTACGGCCTTCGTCTCGTCTCGAAGGATTTTCTTGCCGCAATAATAACATCTTCCGTCCTGCCTGTCCCAGACTGTACGGAAGATGCCCGTCGCGCTCTGCACCGCCCTGTCCCGGGAGCGTCTTTCAAAATACTCGGGCTTCGTGTACGGGTTAATCCTGACATTCACGGGGCTGTAGTCGACAAAGAGTGTGTCGGACAGATGCTTCACGCGAACCTCCCTTTTGTCCGGCAGTGAATAATAATACTGGCCGTCGTAGTCCTTGTACCAATACCGCTCTGTTATCTTTTTTTCATCCCACGAGGGGTGTTTTTTCTTACACAGCGTCAGGAGCATACCAGTGATGTACGTGTCCATCTGCCGGAAGACGACGTCCGTCCCGGTATCGTTCGTCTTATGGTACGTAGCCCAGCCGTCGATGCGTTTGTTTATGTCCGCGATGAGCTGTTGCTGCGACCCCTTGTATCCGTCTACAAGCTCCTTCATTCTGTCCATGAACCGGCCTATCGCGTCATCAGACGGATTGGAATACAGTTTCCCCTCTGACTTTGTGTATATTCTGCTAAGAAAGGTGAAGGATTCCCTCACGTTGAATACGTGTGATTTCTCCTCGGAGAGCACCAGTCCCCTGTCTTTCAGAAACTCTTCGACGATATATCTTATCTGCTTCGCCGTCCTTTCGTCGTTCGCGGCGACTATGAAGTCGTCGGAGTAGCGTATGATCCTGCCGTTAGAGTAATTTTTTTTCGGGTCCTCACCAAGGCTCCTGTAGATATGCTCTTGGAGACCGTTCAGCGTCATGTTCGCTATGATGGGCGAAAGAGCGCAGCCCAGGCCTATTCCCTGGTCGGTTGGAAACATCTGCCCGTTAAAAATGTATCCCGCCTGCAAAAATTCTCGCAGCACCTTCTCGGCCATGGGGATGTGTCTTAACATCCACCTGTGAGATATGGCCTCGTAGCAGCCCTTTATGTCTCCCCGGAACCCCCACTGCGGCGCGTCCTCGCCGGAAAACGTCTCCTTTATGTAGCTGT
>JAJQAJ010000077.1 GCA_021203865.1 Clostridia bacterium | reverse complement strand
CTTTAAAACCGGGTAAAAATCATTACTCCATATATATAAGGAGTATAGAGGTAAGGAGGTAAACATGCTAAATTTCAGCTTTAATAGGTGCATGAAGACGCCATCGACGATAATAAATCACGTCACAAAACCGGGGATGTCAATTTACTTTGACACACAGAATCTTTCCGGCGGGGAAGACTACAGAGCCCAGTTTAAAAAGACCATGGCCGACTTCTACACGAGACATCCGAACGGAAATCCTGACGGAGCCGAGTACATTCACGTCATGCTCTCCAATGAAAAGTATGACGGACAGACCGCCGCCGAAATGCACATGTTCGCGCTAAGATTCGCGAAGACAATTTTTCCAAACGCACAGTTCATCGTCGCGACACAGCCGCACGACACCCCCGCGCTCCCCGTGTACAGACACGAGGCAGAACCGGACGACTCCCTGCACTCACATATAATCGTATGCGCGGCAAGCCCGATAACCGGCGACATCGTACACGTGGCCTACTCCGATTATCCGGACCTTAGGAGAACGGCTGAGGCAATGGGGAAAGATTACGGATTTGAGCCAAAGGAGAAAAAAGCGGAAAAACTCATTGACCTAAGGAGAGATTACGAAGAGCTTTCACGGGAGCAAGACGGTGAGCTTAGCTGGACGGCAGATTTGAGAAGAAAGATTTCCGCCGCTGTGACAAAAGCTTCAACACTGGACGAGTTTCACGACTTTCTTAAAAAGGACGGCATCCGAACGGAGCTTACCCCGTCGCTTGACGACTTTGTATATTTCCACCCGAGCCGCGACCTACCGTGCCGCGGGAAGACGCTCGGAAAGCTTTTCACCAAACACAGCATAACGGCTGTCATAGACGGCAAAAGAATTTGAAAGGGGGATGGAAAATGAACGACAAAACCTGCACGCATAGGTCAAGAAACAATTGCGTCCATGTGATGCTCTCCGACGAGGAATATGAAAAGTTCAGAGCACTTGTGGAAAAGAGCGGACTTACAATTAGGGAGTTCGTGACAAGAGCCATACTGAGCAAACAGATTATAGTTTTCGACGGCTGGCACAATCTTATTTATCAGCTTACGAGGTTGGGGAGCAATTATGACCAGACCCTTACCAAAGTCTATATGGACAAGGCCACGGCGAAGGAGCTTAAAGATGTCAGCGATGACATCAAGGATGTAATAGAACTTATTCGCGACACAATGGAGGGACAGATAGAAAATGCCAATTTTCATAGTAAGAAACAGCAAGGCAACTCCGGGCGACGCGATTGAATATATCACAAGGCCGGGAAAAGCCGCTCACATCAGTGTGAGAAACCTTATGACGAGCGAAAACCTCGCAAAGCAGATTATGGACACGATGAAGGATTTCGGGAAGGGAACCGACTACAATGAGCGGAAATACTACCACTGCAAACTGTCGCCGAGCCGTGCGGAAAAAATTTCCTTTGAGGACATGCAGCGCTACGCGGAAGAAATGGTTGACGCCGTATTCGACCCGGAAATGCAGGTCATCATAGCGACCCACTTCGACACCGGGAACCCTCACGCTCACATCATCGTCGGGGCCATGAATCCGGTCACGGGCAAAAAGCTTCACTACACCAGGCGCGACTTCGGATACATGAAAGACACGGCGAACGACATAGGACTTGAATACGGGCTCACGCCCATAGATTTTAGGGAAAAGAGCAGCGCGAGAGTGAAGCAGGGAGAAATCCACGCCAAAAAGACTACCAATCCCACGACCAAGGACCGCCTGAGGGAGGCAATAACAGAGGCGATTCAGGCGTCCGGCTCCGAGGAAGAATACCTCGAGTACATGGATAAACACAACATAAAGATCACGAGGTCAAAGACAGAATTTAGCTACCTCTACCCCGGGGCCCGGCGCGCCGTCCGAGGAGACACGCTTGGTGAGATATACAAAAAGGATAGCATCCTCAAAGCCATATACGAAATGGAGACGGATGACCCGAACGACGATGAACTTGTCGACACATCCGGCGACGACGGAAGAGCGTTCAACCCGGAAAAGGTCACAGAGCTTTACGGAGACGATTTTATATCCAGGGCCGCAAGCGGTGCGGAAAGTCACTCTTCCGATGGCGGCGAACTTACGGAAAACGAAGTCGACATCCCTGTCGGCCGAGTTGACATCCGGCAAAACGCCGGGGATGAAGAAGTCATTGAAACACGCGATGAGTCAGCCAAAACACAAATCTCGATTATAAAAGATGATGAGCCGCAAAATGACGAACCTCAAAAAGTCCAGCCCGACAGACATGAGGCGCGTCCGCCTGCAGTCGAAAAGAAGACAAACCCCGCTCACGGACAAGATTTTCATAAACCGTTTGTTTCCGCGGACACAGCGTTCGAGAAATTTTGTGAGACGAGAAGAAAGTTTTTTGATTCTCTAAACGAAAATCAAAAAAAGGAAGTTGAGGACATGTTTAAGAAAGATTTCAAAGAAAAGTTTCTCAAAGAGCCCGCCTTGTCCGCATCTTCGGAAGGCGCGGCCCCGGTCAAAAAGATAGGTCCGACTCAGCCGGTGCCGAGATTTTCGCCCATACCCGAGCCCACGCGCGGGCATGATGACTACGAAGACAAATTCAAAAGCAAATAAAGATTTGCCGAGCATGAAAAAAGGGTATCAACAGTAAGATTCAGTGAATTAAAAAACGGAAAAAAGCGCCGTCATTTCAGACCGACGCATTGCGTTCAGAACAAATTTATTGTAAAATAGTGTGAAGGTTTGAGTGATTGAACCTAATACCACAAAAGGAGGGTGATGACAAATCGAGAACTAAATCTGTTACAGAAATGTCTTCAATTTGTGCCGGATGAAAACTTGAAAAATCAGGCCCTCATTATCATACTGAACGCGGCGGCCGACAGCGTGAGATTGAAAAACCTGCAAAATCAAACCAAGGGGATTCTGGCAAATAAAACGGGAAATTCAACCGGCGGTATGATACAATTCACCATGAAGGAGATTTTTGAAATGCCTGAAGACATAAAAAGGCTCTTTATAATCAACGAGCGAGTTGTAAATTATCGCATCGTACGGGGGATGTATCAGATTCGATACCACAGGGACGGATACAACATAGACGTCGCGTCCAAAGACCTGTCGGTGGTGAAGAAGAAGTTCCTCGCGGCACTTGAAAAGGGGATTACCCCTTCACCTAAAAAGAGCAAGTATCCTCTTTTCAGAGAATTTGCGCAAAAATGGCTGGACTACAAGAAACCGACGATAAAGGAAAAAACTCTTCACAATTACGTCGTGACTGTGAATAGTGAGATCAACCCTTCAATCGGAGACATGAGGATTGATGAGATTACGAGGGACGACGTGCAGAATTTTCTCAACAAAATGGTTGAGGACGGGAAGCACGGCACCGCAAAGCTCTGTAAAATCTTGTTAGGTTCCATGTTCAATTTGGCCGTGGAAGACTACGACATCAAAAATCCGATGACCAAAGTTGTTCTTCCGCACTATGAGGTGAGAAAAAGTTCTGCTCTCACGAAAGAAGAGGAAAAAACTCTTTTGGCGTACAGCAGGGAAAATCCCAAGAAGAAGGACGTGATGTCGGCGATTATCATCCTTCTCTACACGGGGATGAGAGTTGGTGAATTTAAGACCATGACTCATGACGATAAATTCATCTACTGCATCTCGGAAAAGACCAGGAAGGGATATTCGGATGTCAAAAGGAAGATTCCAATCTCTCCGATGCTCAAAAAAGTTATCGACATAGTCGATTTTGATGTCAAGGAGATAAAAGAATCCGCGATAGTGTATGCGTTCAAAGCAATCTTTCCGGAAAGACATGTGCATGAACTTCGCTACACCTTTATAACGCGGGCCAAAGAGTGTGGGATAAACCCGGAAGTCGTCATGCTCATGGATGGTCACAAGAAAGACCACGACGTCCAGACTTCCATAGTAGACAGGGGATACACCGATTATTCCGACGAATATCTGCTGAAAGAAATGCAGAAATTCGACTACGAATTATGATTTTGCGATAAATTAACAAAAAGTGAAAGTATTGTTCAAAAATAAGAATTTTGCCGAAAAAAATGTTAATTTGGTTCCAAAAATAGGTTCCAGAACCTATCAAAAGAGCTTATTTTAAGTAAAAACTGTGAATAATTAACATTTCGGTAAGGGTATCTTTAAACAAAAACTGCAATTTTAATAGTTCAAAACAAAGAAATCAGTGAGTTTTCGGCATCGAAAACAGCGAAACACAGAAAAACTGATAACTTAACAAAAATATTGTGATTTTATAACATTCTGGGACTATGTTCCCAAAGATGAAAAAAGCCTGACATTATCCCGGTACACTTACGAGCTGGA
>JAJQAJ010000033.1 GCA_021203865.1 Clostridia bacterium | reverse complement strand
TATAAGACTCATATGGGCATATTCATATGTACATTTATCTCAATGATCGTGTTTAGATAATTCTGCTATACTTTGTGCGTTGCAAGGAGAATAAAATGATATTCAAAAGAAAAATTTAGGACGTAAAAACCCGGCTTTCACACCGGGATTTTTGCCGCGCGCGGCTTTACGCGTCACGTTTTATTTTTTCTCGACCATAACGTCTTTTCCGCAAAAGACAATTGCGTATCTGTCGATTCTTTTGACACCCGCGTCTTTCAGCTTCGCCTCGTATTTCATGCTCTCAATTTGTGAAAAAGCCGTCTTTATCTCTTTTTCCATCCTGCTCTTTTTTTTGCAGACTTTGAACTCCAAAATTACACCCGGCAATGTCCCTAACAAGTCTCTCGGTTCATATGAGATGTCAAACCTTCCTTTTCCGGACTCCTCGTTTGAACGCACGCGGAAGTCTCCCGTGAGCGCGACACCGAAGCCGTCCATGAAGTTGTGATAATCCCTCTCCTCCGTTAAATCATGGTAGCTCACTGACGACATAAAATAGCACGAAAGAGCGTCTTCCAGCATCCCGGCGTTTCCCGTTTTCAGGGCATCTTTGATTTTGTCCGCGGTATCGGGTCCGTCTTTTCCCCACAGACGCGAGAGTATTTCGTCCGTGTAAATTTCCCGTATCTCTTTGTTCGGGATTACGTATGAGCCGCTTTCATGACTTTCCGGGGTGAGGTATCCTGCCGCAAGCATGACACTGTATATGCCGCCTTTGCTTTCGTTTTTCGTTCTGTAAAGTTCCTCATAGGTAACTTCTTCCTTTATTGTGAGCTTGACCGGAACATCACCCAGCAATTCGTTGAGCCTTTTTCTGTCCAAATCGGATGGATTTCTCATCAAATCCGATATAATTGTGTTACCGGACGTTTTGACCCAATAAGCCTTGGGATTGAAATTGAAGTTGACATAGTTTGACACTGACCACGGATTGAAAATTTCGGTATCACCAAAGAGATATCCGTCATACCACTCGCAAATTTCGTCCATTTTCTCCGGATGTCCGAAGTCATCCAAAATTTGTTTGACTTCATCCTTTGTAAAACCAAAATACTGGCTGTACTCATCCGTCAGAACAGAATACACGACAAGGTTGTTGAGTCCCGTGAAAATACCCTCCTTGGCTATACACATCGCCCCCGTTATGACTGCGAAATTCAAATTATTGTTTCCTTTGATTGCCGCGGAAAGGAGATTACCAAAAAACTCCGTAATCTCCGAATAATAGCCGTGCTCATAACCATACCGGATGGGAACATCATATTCATCTATGAGTATGATTGGCTTCACCCCGTGATGGGCGTACAGCATTCTTGACAAAGTGAGAAGCGAATCCTCCACATCCTCCGCGTTTGCCGTACCGCCAACAATTCTGAAATATTTCGGTAAGTCATTGTCCGCATCGACCAATGTGCTGTTTTTTAATTCCTTATGCCTGGAAAACTCTGTGCCAAGCCTCGATTTGATTTTGCGGAGTGCAAGTTCACACGTCGAGCATTTGACATCCTTGAAATCAAAGTATATGACGGGATATTTCCCCTGTTCGGACGTATACCTGTCCCCACACTTCCAGATATTGAGATTCTTGAAATAAAAAGAGGTGTCCTTGTCCGTCTTTTCAAAAAAAGTCTGAATCATTGAAAGGTTGAGAGATTTTCCGAATCTTCTCGGACGCGTAAAAAGCATGGCCCGGAAATTATGACAGTCATCTATCAAATCCCTGATCAAAAGGGATTTGTCGACATAATAACAATTTGACACAACATTGACAAATTCACTGTCCGTGGAAAATTTTCCTCCGTTTTTGCTGGCAGCCATAAAAAGGCCTCCTTATCGACTTTACAAGTCAATGCTACCATATTTGGAAAACAGATTCAAGCCCGTTTGGGTTTGTTAAAGAACAATCAGCGCAGCATGGCGCCAATTTGAACGCGGCACGTCACCGACTTCGTTCACGCGGCGGCGTAAACAAAAATAATTTTTACGGCAAGCAGTCCTTTTCGTATGGCAAAGTCTCACATTTTCAGCCTTGTCGCACGGCACACAGTAGATGTGAACAACAACATTTCACATGTTTAAACCGAACGTGCGTCACAGAATGAAAGTGCACATTCCGTAGATTCATGACTGTATCAAAACTGCGCATTCCGTAGGTTTTAGCAGTCTCAGACCTGCGCATTTAGGATGATTTAACCACTTTCAGACATGCGCTTTTAGGGAAAAATTTAACGAAACAGACTTACACATTCAGGACAATTCTGCTTTACTCTGTGCGTCGCAAGGAGAATAAAATGATATTCAAAAGAAAAATTTATGACGTGCTCTTGAAATGGAAGAAAGAGGAAAACGGATCAAGTGCGATGATGATAAAGGGGGCGCGTTGTGTCGGAAAGACAACCATAGCCGAAGAATTTGCGAAGAACGAATACAAAAGCCACATTTTGATAAACTTCGCGAAAGAAGGCGATGACGTAAGGTCGCTTTTCAAAGCATACATGAGCGACCTTGACACACTTTTCATGTACCTTTCCAACATGTACCACGTGACGCTCCATAAACGCGAATCAGTCATAATATTTGACGAGGTCCAGGAATTTCCCAGAGCGCGCGAATGCATAAAATTTCTCGTGGAAGACGGAAGATACGACTACATTGAAACGGGTTCTCTCATTTCAATAAGAGAGAACGTGCGCGGCATCGTTATTCCGTCGGAAGAAGACTCTGTTTGCATGTACCCAATGGATTTTGAGGAATTTTGTCAGGCGCTCGGTGAAGAACGCATGATTGACTACATAAGCGACTGTTTTGGCAAACAGACACCGCTCATCAAACAATTTCATGACAGGTCTATGCTTTTGTTCAGGGAATACATGCTGGTCGGCGGGATGCCGCAGGCTGTCTCAACATTCATCGACAGTCAAAAAAACCTGTCACTTGTGGACAAGCAGAAACGAAGGATCCTCAATCTCTACAGAGACGACATCTTAAAGATCGGCTCGTCTTACAAGCTGAAAGTCGCGGGCATGTTCGACAAAATACCATCCTTTTTGTCAAAACACGAAAAAAGAGTCATTTTCAGCGAAATAGGCAAGGGCCTTAGCGCCGATGACTGCGAAGACGCCATATTCTGGCTTTCCGATTCCATGATATGCAACGTGTGTTTCAACTGCAATGACCCAGAAAGCGGACTTTCGAGAAACGAAGACAGGACATTCGTCAAATGCTACATGGGAGACACCGGGCTTTTGATAAGTCTCGCGTTCAGCGAAAAAGAACTGGAAAAGAACGATTTGTACAATCAGATTCTACATGACAAACTTTCTATAAACAAAGGAATGCTTTACGAAAATCTGGTGGCCCAAATGCTGACCTCCTCGGGATTTCCGCTGTACTTCTACACCCATTACAACGCGGAAAAGCACAGAAACGACATTGAGGTTGATTTTCTGATTCCGGAAAGCGGGACGCTGAACAGAAAAATTTCTCCCATAGAGGTCAAATCCACCAAAAGGTACACCACGACGCCGCTCGAAAGTTTTAAAGAGAAGTTCGGCAAAAGAATGGTCCGCGGCATAGTCATACACCCGGGCGCATTCAGAAAAGACGCCGACACCCTGTACATCCCCCCTTACATGACATTCTGTCTTTAACCGGACACGCTGGCCCCTACAAAAAGGTTGCCGCGGCGGACTCACAAAGGCATTCAAATATTTCACGACAAAAAATTCCCCGGCTCAATCGAGCCGGGGAATTTATGCTTTACCTGTTGTTATAGACGACCTTAATTGTTCAATTTGTGTCGAGACTAATTATCCGAAGCGCCTGGAAATACCTCTCGGAAAAAGAACACAGTTCATATTATACCCCCCGCATTACGTAGACTTATGGGTAATTTAAGCATAAGATTGCAAACCATGCGAAAAATGCCGATAAGATATGATTGACGGGGAACTCTTGGCGTATTAAAATTAACTCCGTCTTTAAACAATGATTTATGGGAGAAAGTTATGGAATGCAAGTTCTGCGGCGCTGAAAACGATGAAGAGGCGACATATTGCAAAGACTGCGGGAAAAGGGTTGACGGCAAAGTGGTCTGCCCTAAATGCGGCGTTCTCACTGAAAACGCGACATTTTGCAATTTCTGCGGAAGCCCACTGGACGGACGCCATAAATGTCAAAGATGCGGCACGCTTTTTGAAGGCCAGTACTGCACCGAATGCGGCATGCCGGCATACGTCAAAAAATCCGCGGCTTCCCGGCGCGTGAAAAAGCCCGAGGCAATTACCGAGACGGAAGACGGCGACACCGCCGCCATGGAAAAAGACCTATCCTCGTGGAAAAAGGTTCTCTCTATCACGGGACTTATCATCGCGCTCGCCGCGATTGTCACAATCTTCGTCCTCACATTTTTCACGGGAGCTGAATACAAAGTCACGGGATACGGGCTGAACTTTACGGGAAGCGACCTCGGCACTGAAAAATACAATCTCTTCCACTTCTTCGGGAAGGCGTACACCAACATCAAAAACGCTGAAATTAACGGGAACACGGCCGCCGCGGCATACACAATCTCCGCGCTCGGCACGATAATTTCAGCCGCAATGATAATTGTCATGACCGTGATGGCCGCCATTTCGGTGACGAAGCTCATAAAAAAGCTTCTGGGTCGTCCGGTGAAGCACACTGAAAGATACGTCTTTTTAACCTATTTCCTCTACGTTGCGTTCGTTCTGATGTTCAACAACCTTTTGGCCGTCAACGAAACTTATGCCGGCATTGAGGCGTCCATAGGTTTCAACTCGGCGTCCATGACGGGACTTATCCTCGGCGGATGTCTCGCGGGCGTGTATTTCATAACTCGGCTCGTCGTCTCAGGAAAGGACCTTGTCGAAGGGGGAAGACTGGGCCGCGTTATTCCCGCGGCGGTATGTTCGGTTCTTCTCATCGTGTCACTAGGACTTCTCTCCTCCGCCACCTGCGGGTTCAAAGGAGTCGGCTCCTATTCAGACGAAACATACAGATACAACTACCTCTACTTCACCTTCATCGCGGAACCCGACGGATATGACATATATGTGTACAGCTTTTTCGCCGAACTTTTCTCGGCGGCATTCATAATCCTCGCGTCGATAACCATATCCGACCTTCTGTCCGACATGGCGGGAAATGAACGTCTCACATACATGGCGGGAAGGGACATAGGAACGTTCGTCGTGTGCGTCCTTCTTCTCGCGTTCGCCATTGTCACGGTCAACAAATCCTGGACGGAGCTTGAACTTGAAGCGGATGAGGCGTCAAAGAATTTCTCAACGCTGATTGCCGGCTTCGTGCTGTCCGCGATATCCTTCGCTACGGCCGCCGTCTGCAATTATCTCGGCGCGTACAAAAAAATCTTTGAGAGGGAAACATATGACATGCAATGATTGCGGCGCGGAAAACGAAGAAGGAGCGCTCTTTTGCAAAAACTGCGGCGAAAGGCTCGACGGCAAGGTGAAATGTCCACGCTGCGGCGCTTACACCGCGAAAGGGAAATTCTGTAACTTCTGCGGAAAGACACTTCCCGGGACGGCGAGGTGCGAATACTGCGGGTCGGTGATATACGGAGACTTTGTCAAAAGGCCACGCAATGCGTCTCAGAAGCCGGCCGACACCATGGGCGACGTCGCGATAGGCGCCGGGGAGGAAACCTTCACGCCGCGCGTAGCGAAAGCATTTAAAATGGAACACGCCGAAGAGGACTTCCCGGAAAAGGCCGACTCCACGTTTCAAAAACTGACGGGCGCGGCCGCGGCGATCTTCGGCATTCTCGCCGTGGTTTCAGTTTTCGTGTTTATGTTTTTCACCGGAATGAGCTATACCGCGACGAAATCGGGGGAAGTCATGGGCACATCTTCCGAATACAGTTACATCCTCTACTACTTCTTCGGAAAAGCTTATGACACCGTGTCCGCCACGTCCCTTACAGGGGTGAGCTTTTGGGGCGCTAAGACGGTGGCGACCTTGGGCACGGTGATATCATCCGCCATGATGGTCTCCGTCACCGTCCTGTCGGCGGTGAGCCTTTCAAAAATCATAAAATCGCTTAGGCAAAACGCGAAATGTGAAACCACCGGATATATTTTGGCGACGTTCTTTGTCTATGTCGCGTTCTGTCTCATGCTCCAGAGTCTCATGACAAGATACACCGAGGTTGACGATGTCGTGACGGAGGTGACGCTAAACAAAGTCACATACGCCGGCATCATATGCGGCGCCGTGTTCGCGGGCTGCGCTCTCGCCGCGAAATGTGTCCTTTCCGGAAAAGATATCTACAAAAGATGCGGCCTCGCCTCTCTTATTGTGTCCGCTGTCGGCATAGCTTTTCTCATCGCTTCGGCGGCTTTACTTTCGGGACGCACGACGAAGATATTCGTGGGCGAGGAAGACACATACAGACTGGGCTACATCGCGGCCTCCGTCGTTTCAGTCAGTCCCACAAGAGACGGGATGGACTACGCCACGACAGCCCAGATTTTCACCGAAGCGTACATCCTCTTGGCGTGCATGGCGTGCGCGGGATGGATATCCGGCATAGCAAAGACGAGGGAAAAACATGCGGGTACGAGATTATGCGCCATCGCCGCCCTCGCTTTCGCTGTGATAGTCATGATTTTCGGAATATTGGAAGTCGCTGACAGCGTAAATGACTGGAACGCTTACACGGAGGGGACGTTCATACCGCTCATCGTGGGCGTTACGATTTTCGCCGTAAGCTTTGTTCTCATGTTCGTCTCCATGCGTCTTGAAAGAGGCTGCGACGTCGAAGCGGCCGCAAAGTCCTATTTAAATGACGAAGAAAGTTTGGAGACGGAAGACATTTTCTGAAAAAGACGTCAAAATTTAAAACCATGTAAAAATTCCCTCACCATGCCGGCGGGGGATAAATTTTTATTTTTACCAAATCATGATAACACGGCGCTTTGCCATGTGCCCTAAATTCTTTTTGGAAGTCGCGACACTCTATCGCGAAATTCTAAACCGTATATTTTTTGATTTCACAAAAATGCACCACCTCGGCCCTTGTGTCAAGTTTCGCGTCATTGCCGAAAGAGCCCGGCGCCACGTTTCCGCCGTGTGAGCAAGCTTTCTTTTTTGCGAGAGCGCGTCTTTTCTTCTCCGGCATTTTTTTGAAGTCGAGTCCCACGTGTATGACGTCTCCGTGATAGCCTCTGTACTCGAAGTAGTCGTCGTATCCCTTTTCGACTATCTGTTTTGCAGCGTCTTTCGTGGGTTTGTTGTTTTTCAGCTCAATTATGACACCGGGAAGATAGAATCTATCCGGTCTTGCCTTTAAAACATTTGGATATAGCACGAAATCCGCTTTTTTAAGCCACCTCGTCTGAGCTTCCGGTACAATGTCATAGTAGTCGCCGGCGACAAAGTTATACGCAGAATGCACAAAATTTCCAAAATCTGCCTCGTCCGCGTATCCCGTCCGTAAGGTCAGCTCGGAAAATATCCGTCCGAGCGTCATGGCAACGTCTCCCGCGCTAAGTGATAGCGTCGCGTCGAGAAGTTTTGACGAATACTCATAGTGTTTTTGAACGACGGACGGCTCCATCTGGTCGACGGAATCCATGAACTTATTGCGAATTTCAAAGTTCGGAATCCTAACCTCTCCGTCCGCGGAATTATAGGATAAATACCCGAGATGGATGAGCGCTATGAGATAGTCTTCCTTGCATCTGAAATTGACAAGATCGTTTAGAAACGAGGTGACCGACTTCAAAACGTACTTTTCACCCTCAAGAAGTTTAACGATGACGTCATGCAGCCCGTCGACATTCGCCTTGATGTACCCGAGAAGGTCCTTAAATGAGTCGGTATCGGTCCAATAATTTCCGAGTCTTTTTTCCTTCAGCGCAATGACGACGGAATTCGGATTGTAAATTTCCAGCCCGTCCAGATTATATCCGTCATACCAGGCTTCAAGGTCCTTTGGAGACATGCCGCATTTTTCGCACAGTGTTTCGACCTCACCTTTCGTGAAGCCGATGTATTGTTTTACGGGACCCGGGTCGAGCATCGTGTACTCCCGGAAGATGTTGAGGGAGGATTCCGTCGCGTATTTTTTGATGGGCAAAATTCCTGTCATGTACGCGAGAGAGACATACTCACGGTTTTTCAGCATGTCTTTGAGAAACTGCAAATAAAGCTTTTGACTTTCCGAATCGTTTTTCCTCTCTCTAAACGGACAGTCCCACTCGTCAATTATGAATATAAACCCCGTTTCCGTCTCTGTGAAAATTTCCTCGAACATCGAAATGGGGTCCTTCTTTTTGAACACGATATCCGGATACTGTTTTTCGGCCTGGTCCGCAATATCGGCCGACAATTTCCCGATTCCGGTTTTCGCGTCAACGTCTGTTTTTATAATCTGCGCGACGTCGAAATATATCACGTTGTATTTGTTGAGATGCTCTTTATAGCTTCTATCTGCGGCGATGTCCAGACCTTCGAAAAGCGCGCCTGAATCACATCCGCGGCTGTAATACGCCGTGAGCATGTCGGCAACATAAGACTTGCCAAATCTCCTCGGACGGGTGACACACATGTATTTGTCCGATTTGGACAAACGACTGTTCGTGAGCGCAATAATCCCGGTCTTGTCCACATAAATATAATCATTCACGCAGTTATGAAATTTTTTGTTCCCTGGGTTAAAATAAGTGCACATGTTCTCTCCTCGCTGTTATCACAAAAGCGTTTCCAGCACCATTGACAAGGGAAATATATCATATCCTGTCTATAAAACACAAGTCGATATTCAAAAAAGACCCCTAATACGGCCTTCGTGGTTACTATTTTATGCAGACGCCCGTTTAAAACAGTAACTTAAAACCTCGCTTTCGCACCAAAATTTTGTCTTCCGCGGATTGATAAAATTTCCTTTCCAAGATTCGTAAAAATTTGCTTGCCATTTACAACTGACGCTGAACAGAAAAATGTCTCCCATAGAGGTCAAGTCCACAAAAAGGTACACCACGACGTCGCTCGAAAGTTTTAAAGAAAAATTCGGCAAAAGAGTGGTCCGCGGCATAGTCATACACCCGGGCATGCTCAGAAAAGATGCTTACACCCTGTACATTCCCCCTTATAGGCATTCTGTCTTTAATTGGCACGAAGCTCGTCACAAAAAAATCGTTTCAGCGGCCCCACAAAGGCATCCAAAATTTCCGTGACAAAACTCCCCGGTTCAATCGAGCCGGGGAGTTTATATTTTTTACAAGTTTTTGTCTATAGCGTCTTTTCATCGCCTTCGCTGCCATCCGGATTTTCCGAATCTTCCGATAACGCAACTATTTCATCCCCCATGACGGTTCCCTCTTCCAGCGCGGAAGTTATAAGAGCGGGTCCCTTTACAATCTCGACGATGAAGATTATGTCCGCCACCAAAAGCGCGAGCGCGACAACACCCAGAACGACGACTATCGCCACGCCGCCGGAAGGTGTCACGGAGAGAAGCGCCGTAAGAAGTGCCATGGAAGCGACACATCCTATTTTCTTTCCGCCGTTCTTTCTTTTAAGGAATATGACGAGAAGCACAATCATGAGAATGAGAAGCACGCCGGAAACCACCGCGAGAGCTATTATCGCGCCCATGAGGTCGGTGTCTTTTTCGCTCATCACGCCTCCGACACCTAAGATGATGTACTCGGAAAAATGCGTCGTGGTGAACTCGAGATATCCGTCATTCACGTTAGTGTCATAAACTTCGACTCTGCCGTCATCTCCGACGTACACAACCTGCAGCCCGTCATATCCGAGTAGGTACTGAGGAAGTTCTACTCTCACGAAATATGTTCCGCTGAAAACGTAAATCTCAGTCCCGCTCTCACTGTCGACAAGCGATATGTCAAACACGGCGACAATCCCTTTGCCCTCGACAAGCGCCGAAACCTCGCTTTCCGTGAGTTCTTCAGAGCCCTTGTAAAGGAGATCCGCGTCAGAAGAGAAAGTGTAATCTTCGAGGTCAAGTTCAACTATCACGACCTCAACCCCGCTCGAAAGGCCGTCGGAGCTTTCAACATATCCCTGGTGGTCCGAATCCCCCGTGGTTTCCGCTCTCGTAATCCTTATCGCATAGAGCGCGGCAAGCACTCTTTCAAGATACGCGTCGTATATTTCGGCTATGTCGTCTTCCGACGTCACGGTTATGACTTCAAGGTCGGCCATGGCCGCGTCGAGCTCGCCTTTCAGCTCGTCAAGCGCCTCATCGCTGTATTTGCCGCTGTCATAGAGCTGGTTGTAGGTGTCCTGCAAAACGTTTCTCGAAACTTCCTCTCTCGCGGTCTTCTCGACCTCCACCATAGCGCCGCTCAAAGCCTCTTCCAAAGCCTCTTCCAAAGCGGCGACGTATAAGTCCCTGCCCGTGCCGCTCTCCGTCTGTGCCTCATAGTCCATGCCGGAAATCTCATCGTAAAGCTCGTCAAAGACTTTTTCGACGATTTTGATTATGTCATCATATCCCGGGGTGTCCTCGTCTATGCCGGCGATTATCTCGTCCTTTTTATCCTCAAGCTCGGCCAAAGCCTCGTCCTTTTTCTCATTGTAGGAGTTTTGATATCCGACGTCGCTTACAAGCTCTCTAGGGTCATTATACTGCGCGTCGCTGTGCGCGTCCGTGACATATTTTCCGCATCTTGAACAGTAATAATATGTGACACCGTCGATGGTTTGGGCCTCTCCCACCACGTGGCTTACGGGAGTTACAACCCTCACGACGACGCCTTTGCCGTCTCCATAGGTGTATGTGTCAAGCCCGGTTTCCTCGCATCCCGGCAAAGTCACCACGGCGTATAAATATCCGTTTCCGCTCTCTCCTTCCGTAAACGCGGGAAGAGTCAACTCACCCGACGCGGAGTACGCGTAGACGGAACCGTTGGACGCCTCCATGGAGCCCGCAACGTCGTAGCGTACGGTAACGACGCCGTCCTCACCTACTGCCGTCACATAATCGTTTTCGGTGAGATATATAACCCTCACGGATTTTTTCCCGCAAAGGCACTCGAACGTCAAAGTGAGCGCGCCGCTCGCGGCGTCGAATTCGGCGCCCGCCAACGTGTCGTATCCGTGGCGTCCGGACCTCGCGTGTTCCGCGGCGTCGGCCGTCTCATAATATGTGTCTCCCGCCAAGTCCGTGGCCGACTGCAGTATCTGGCTGTCAGAAAGCGTGATGTCAAACGACGAATCGTAAGGGTCGTAGACGCCGTCAAAAATGGTTATGTCACAGTCCCCCTCCGCCGTGAGCACGCCGCCAATGCCGCCCGTGCCGTTCACGCTTGAATCTCTTATTGTTACGGAAGAACCGCTTCCCAAGTCTATGTCGCCCGTGAAGGTCGCCCCGTTGAGGTTGAAGTCAAATGACGCGCCTTCCGAAACGGTTATGTCGGTCATAAGGTCGCATCCGCCGAGGTCTATTCCCGTCGAACCCTCTATGGTTATCGAACCGCCGGAAAGGTCAATGTCACTTCCAAGCTTCATGGAGGAGCCCGTCTCTCCCGTGAGTGTGAGGTTTCCCTCTATTTCCGTGACGTTGAATATCGTCATGTCAGAAAGATCTATCGTGGTTTCGCCTCTTATCCATATCTCCCCGCTGACATCCGTGTCTCCCTCAACGACGTTTTCGCTCATCCGTATGTTCACGTCGTCAAATATGACTACGCCGTCCACGGAAAGTCCAACATCCGCCCAGCCGCGCACGTTCGCGCTGTCCGTGAGTGTCACGGAATTTCCCTTGTCTGCTTGGACGGATATTCCTATGTTTCGGCCGTTGAGGTCAATGATTACGTCCGTGTACACGGTCTCAACCCAGGTGACCGTGACATCCGTGTAAACGAGGTTTCCGTCCTCGTCATAAACGTAATCCCCGTTTTCATCCGTTTGAGGCGTCACCTCATAAATGAGGTTTCCTTCCTCGTCATAGACGTAATTTCCGTCCTCATCCGTTTCGGGCACCTTATCCTCGTGAACAACCTCCCGCGTTTTAACATCTACGGAAATGTCCTCCGCGTCTTCATAGAGTGTGACATACCCGCCGCATCCGGCTGCGAAGTCCACGGCGTCCTGGACATCATCAAAGACATAGAGCTCGCCGCCTTCCGCCTCGACCGTCGCCGCGATACCTTCGAGATACATGTCGCAGTCGTAGGAATTCGTAACCTCCACGAGCACACCGTTTACGTTGACGTATGTGTATGTCGCTTCTATTGTACCCGTGACATGAAGACCCTCTTCTGTCTCCTCGACCGTGGCGTTCGTCAGAACGAACACGACCTTTTCACCCTCCGTGTCTTCGAGATATTCCCCGCATTCGCATTTAAGCTCGAGGGTTATTGAACCGTCCTCCGTCACACTCCACACAGGGATGGTGAAGCTATGCGACCCGCCGGAAACTATCCCGTAATTTCCGTCCGCCGTCATTTCAAAGTGATACGACCCATCTTCTCCGAGCCCGGAAAGGTCCACCTCAAGCCCGGACGCGGAAAGACCGCCATCGAGAACGAACGCGTCGGAATAGTCCTCCGTCTCACCGGAGCCGCTGCCTTTTACCGTAACCTTCCCGGTGAAGCTTCCGGTGCCGGCGTCTGATGTATCCTCGATGCTTAGAGAGCCCGAAATCTCTTCATTTCCGTCATCCCCAACGATAATGACGAAATCGGCGCCAAGATTATACCCGTTCGTGTCTATCAAGACTTCCGTCGTAATTTCTATTTTCCTATCGGATACATCCAAGTCCCCCGTGAGAGTTATCGTCCCGCCGTCTAAGTTCGCTATGGCGTCTTCCAAAGTTTCGTAATACTGTCTTGTGGTTTCGCCCGTCACCTCGTCATATGTCTCGATATAAACGTAAGAGTTTGCCGCGGCCTCCTCTTCCGTCATCACACTGTACACGGCATTCCCGTCTTCGCCATGTCCTATGACGGTCACATAAGTTTTACCGCCGTCACTTTCGACAAAGCCCGAAACGTCTTCTGAGTACGAACCGCCCTCGATAGATATGCCTCCCGAGCCGTCCTCGGAGCTTACGTCTCCATTTACGAAGGCCCCGCCTTCCGAATCTATTATGGTAAGCGTGCCACCGCCCTTTATGGAGATGTTTCCGGTAACAGTGTGCCCCGCGAGGTCAAAGGTGACGTTTCCCGTTGAGTCAAACTCAATGTCCCCCGAATAGTCGCCCTCTAATTTTACGACAATGTCCGTCTTCCCCAAATCTTTTACGGCTTCGAGGGCGTCTTCCACCGCCGCAAAATGCTCCTCTACGACCTCCCCGTCGTCGGTCACATATGTCACGGAAACCGCCGCGTTTTCTATGAACTCTTCCGTCGTCATGACGGTGCTCGTGTCGTCACCGTTTCCGACAACCACGTATCCTTCGCTCTCTTCGTAGTATTTTTCGAGTGTATCGTTGCTGTACGTGCCGCCGTGAATGCTTAGTTCGCTTCCTCCATCTATTGCGAATGTACCCTCCGTCGCGTCACCGCTTCCCGTGATTTCAACAAATGAGCCGTCTTCCGCCGTCACTATTCCGGAGAACGTGCCGCCGCCAAGGTTTATGGCCGAGTCTTCGCTTTGGTTAAAATTAACCTCGCCGGATTCTTCCACGGTGCCGCCGCTGAGATTGAATTCCGAGCCGTCTAAGTTACTGAAGGAAACTTCACCTTCCAAGCTGCCGCCGTCCATGTCTAGAGTGGCGCCGTCGCACCCGTCAAAGGAAACGCAGCCCTCTATCTTTCCGCCGTCCTCGCCGTCACATCCCATGGTGAGCGACGCGTTTTCGGAGTTCGTGAATGAAACGGTGCCGTCTATATCACCGCTCCCTGCGTTGAAGGACGAATCATCAGAGCCTTTAAACTCAACCTCGCCGGTCTCACCCACGTTTCCGCCGTCCATGTCAACAGTGGCGCCGTCGCATTCTTCAAAGGAGACACGGCCGTCTACGTCCCCGCCGTCCTCGCCGTCACACCCCATGGTGAGCGACGCGTTCTCGGAGCCGGTGAATGAAACGGTGCCCTCTATGTTTCCGCTCCCTGCGTTGAAGGACGAATCACCAGAGCCCACGAACACAACTTCGCCCGTCTTTTCGACGTTTCCGCCGCCCATGTTCACTGATGAACCATTCGAATCATCAAACGTGACGGAGCCGCTGACGCTCCCGCCTTCCGCGTTGAATGATGAGTTTTTCGAGTTCGTGAACTCAACCGAGCCCGTGCCGGTGACAGCGCCGCCGTCCATGTTCACAGAAGAGTTGTCGCTATCCTCAAATTTCACTTGTCCTTCTATGTTTCCGCCCGAAAAGGCTTCGCCGCCCATATTGAGAGTGGCGTCATCGGAGCCAATGAATGTGACGCTGCCCGTTTCGGCAACCAAGCCGCCGTCCATGTTTATCGTCACGCCGTCGGAGTTTGAAATTACAAGCTCACCTTCTATGCTGAACCCGTTCGCGTCAATCTCGACGCCGCCTATGCCATCTATAAGAACTATCTCTCCTTCGTCAATGTTGTCCCAGAGCGTGAGCGTAAAGCCGTCTTCCAAAGCCTTTACGGCCTCATCGAGGCTTTCGTAATACACCGTGTTTCCGTCATTGTCTGTCACCGCGGCTTCTGCCTTCGTCGCTGCCATATCCTCTCGCATGACGCTGACATAGCCGTCCACGCCCACGAACACGGCGTATCCTCCATAGTTATCGACGTAAGTTTCAATGCTTTCTTCATCCTCGTCGTACGTGCCGCCGCGAAGTTTTACATTCGCAAAGTCTTTGGCTTCGAGTCCGGACACAAAACCCTCGCCTGAAATTATGAGGTAAGCGCCCGCGTCAACCGTCACGGTTCCGTTTATGTCATGCCCGTTGAGGTTTATCTCGACATCGCCGGAAATTTCTATGTCGCCGTCGTAATCTTCATATAGGGTGACCGTCCCGCCGAGTTTTTCCGCGAGCTCCACGGCATCTTCAAGGTCAGTCATGTAATATGTTTTTCCGTCCGCCTCGACGACGGCCACAGCCTCCACGGTCCAGCTTTTGCTGTACTCGCCCGCGGGAACACCATCCGCGTTTTCTTCATCTATGGAGACGGATGCCTCAAATTCGTAGACACCGTCTTCGCCGTCTATGACAATCACGGTTGCGGTATATGTTATGATGTTTCCGTTCTTGTCGGCAAGGTATTTTCCGCACGCGCACATGAATGAAACCGTGACCGTGCCGTCCTCATTCAAAGTCCAGACGGCGACGTTGTATGAGTGCGCGTGTTTGTCTAAGGAAGCTATTCCGTATGTCGTGTCATCGCTTTCACCTTCCGTTTCCGCGAATATGAATTCGCCCTCTTCGCCAAATTCACTCAAATCAATCTCGAGATCCCCGCCGGGAGCCACGCCGCCCTCCATCGTGAGGATATTTTCATAACCTTCGCCACCCTCTCCGATGACTCTTATGCTGCCGGAAAGCTCGCCGGCATCTCCTTCTGATGTGTCTTCTATTTTGAGGCTCCCGTCGCTACTTGAGTCTATCACGACGTTTATTTCAAGGTCGAAGCCCGCAAGATCTATCGTGACAGAGGAGCTGATTTCAACCTCCCCACTCATGGAGGCGTCGCTCGTGAGAGTAACCGTCCCGCCGCTTTCAGCCGCGGCTTTTATGGCGTCATCTATGCTCTCATAGTATACTTTTTTGTCTTCTCCAACCGTGACATAGGCCTCGGAATACTCGCTTTCACGGCCCGCGGGCACGACGATTGAGGAGCCGCCTTCTCCCATCACCACGGCGTAGTTCTCATCATTCACGTATTCTCTCACATCACCCGAGTACGAGCCGCCGCTGACGGAAATTTCATTTTCCCCGCTGCCATTATTTATAATGCTTCCGCTCATCGAACCGGATCCCGCGTATCCCGCGTCGAAGCCCTCGGATGAGTCGGTGACGGAAAGCGCAGCGCCGTTCTCGGAATCTCCCACGATGATGTCGCCTACAAACTCACCGCCGCCAAGGTCAACTTCCGCTTTAGCTTCGGCCTCTACCGTGAGGTCTCCCGCCCATACGCCGCCGTCAATGAGAATCTCAACTTCAGAGCCCTCTTCTTTATCATCGGAGCTTCCCGAGACCACGGCGTCGCCCGTGAAGGTATGCCCGTTCAGATCGAACGTGAAGTTTCCTTCAAGGATAAGCGCGCCGTCATCACTCAAAAGTTCGGAGCTTTCCGAAATGTCACTTTTGACATCGACATCGTCCCAGAGCGTGAGTTTGTAGCTTCCTTCTCCCTCGGTGTCATTTTCCATCGCCTCATAGAGGGCCTTTAAAGCGTCCTCGAAGCTTTCATAGTATGTCGTCGTCTCAACGCCGTCCACGGTTATGGTGACGGAGGCCGCCGCCTCATCTGTAACCCCACCACTTTCCTTCACGTAATACGCGCCGTCCGAATAGATGACGTCGAAGCCGTCTTCCGTCCACTGAGAGACGTTCGTGGCGTAAGTGCCGCCGGAAATACTTATGCCGGCGCCCTCTCCCGATGTGTCTTCCGAGATTTCTCCGGTGAAGCTGACATCTCCCGAAATTTCAAGAAAAGCAGCATCCTTTACAGTGATGTCTCCTTCAATTTCGCCTTCTCCTATAACTTCCACTCGGGCATCGCCGGAAATTTCAAGATTTATGTCGGTTGTGCTGCTCCCCATGTCCACAGTGAACGTGCCGGACTTTATCTCATATGTGGAGCCCTCGCCGCTTTCCCTCGCGGTGACGCAATCCTTTTCTAAAGTCAATGTGACGTCTTCCGCGGCATCCTCGCCCGAGGAAATTTCGGACGCAAAGTCCAAAGCGCTCTGAATATCGTCGAACCAGACGGTCACCTCGCGTCTTTCGCCGTATTCGTCGGTGTAGGTGTATGTGACGCTCGCCACTGCTTCTTCCTCGGCTACGGTTTCCATCGTAACTTCATAGACATAGGACATCTCTCCATTTTCGTCAAAGGATGTTTTAACTAAAACAGCGAAGCCATCGCCCACATATTTACTTACGTCGCTTTCGTATATGCCGCCCTCAATCGAGACATCCCCGTTGCCGCTCGCCCCAATATCTCCCGTAACAAAGCCTTCACTTCCGCTCGCGCTCCCATCGACAATGACGAGGTTCACACCCGTGCCTGCCTCAATGTCGCCGTATACGGCGCAGCCGTTAAGGTCAAGTGTGACATCTATGGAGTTTCCGGAAACGTCGGAGTATGTGAACTCTAAAGAGCACCCTTCCTCCTCAGAGCCTATGTCCGTGAGAAGAGTCATCTTGTCGCCGCCAGTTAAAGAGCTTATGGCGTCCATGGCGCTTTCGTAGTACACGGTGACTTCGTCTCCGTCCGAAGTCTTGTATGTTATGCTCGCCTGAATGTCGCCGCTTTCTATTGCTGTATCCACATCGTTTTGTGTCGTCACGGTGTAGATTATCTCGCCATCTTTCGAAGCCGCGAGAAGAACGCCGTCCTCTAAATATATCGCGACGTCTTCCGTAAAGCTCCCACTTTCCACGGTTATGTCCCCGTCTCCCGAAAACGAGCCGTGAAGCGTGCCACAAGTGCCATCATCATCGCCGAAATCTTTTATTGTGACCTCGGAGCCGCCCTCCACCGTAATGTCAGCGTAAATGTCATGTCCTCCAAGGTCTATTATCACATTTTCCACGCCGGATATCGTGAGTTTTTTAGGGCTCTCCGCGCTTCCCACATCCGTGAGAATCGTAAGTGTGTCGCCGTCTTTCAAAGAGCGCACGGCGTCTTCAACGCTATCATAGTACACGGTGATCTCAGCCCCGTCCGCCGTCGTGTATGTGATGCTCGCCTCCGCGGTCGAGGAAACCGAATTTTTTGCCACAACCGTGTAGAGGATGTTTCCGTCCGCATCTTCCGCCGCGTAAAGGACGTTGTCGGCACCGCCCTCCGATTTGACATACGCGCCTACGTCTGTCGCATACGATCCGGAGCATACTTCAAGCGTGCCGCCATCCACGTAGATTTCACCGTACACGGCGCCCGTGCCGGATACGGACCCGCCCGTCGCCGATGAATCTTCAATCGTAAGGACCGCGTCGCCCTCAATTACAATGTCAGCCGTAAGGGTTTTGCCGTTAAGGTCTATCGTCACGGACGAGGATATTTGAAGCTCTTCCACGCACTCACAATCGTTCAGAAGGACAACCGTGGCGCCGGAAACACTGCCATTTTTTATGTAATTAAGCGCGGCCTCAATTGAACCGAAGTAAATATCCGTGTCGCCGTCGATCTCAATTTTTACGGCGGAGAAGCTTTCGGCCGTATCTTCGCTTACCACTGTAAATGAGCCGCCATCCCTTTCCACCACGGCATATGAGGGCTCATCTTCTTCATCGCTTTTGACGTAGTCTTTGATGGTGGCATTTTCTTTGCCTTCATTTTCGTCGGTAATTTGAACCCCTTCACCATAGGTGCCGCCGGAAACCGTAAACTCGCACCCGGAGCCTATTTCAATTTCAAGATTGCATGCGCTCCCTTCCCCGAGCCCGGCTTCTCCCGCGCTCGAATCGGTTATCTCTAATGATGCCGAAGCATTGCTTGGTTCTTCTTTTGAAGACCCAAGTGTGATTTTTCCGGAAAGTTCGTTTCCGCCCAGATCTATCGTGACGTTTTCGTCCGCTATCACGAGCTCTCCCACATCGACGTCCCCAAGAAGCGTCACGGTGACGCCCTCATTATTTCCAGCAGAAGCTATGATGGCTTCGAGCGCGTTCATGGAGTCTTCGTCGAGATAATATACGGTCGGGCTTTCCTCATCGCCCCCGCCCGATATGACTATTTTTATAGTCGGGGTCATGGTGAGGGTGATTTCAGAGTATGTGAGTGTGACGTCGCCCCCCGCGCTTTCGTCGCTCTCGTCCACGTTTGTCAAAGTGAACGTGTCACTCGAAGCGGTGAAGACATAGGATATTGTCCCGTCCTCGTTTTCTTTTACTTCATAATTGACACCCTCCGAAGGTATGGCAAAAATGTCAGCCTCCGCTTTCTCAGCCGTGCCCGTGCCGCCCTCCTCCGACGTTGCCACATAGTAAACCCCGCAGCTGCATTTAATTCTCACATAGATTGTTCCGTCCTCGGCCATGAACGCCTCAGCGATGTTGTACACGTGCCCGTGGCCTTCAACTATTAAATAGTTGCCGTCCTCGCCTTCCGCGAATGTGTACGCCACCGTGTCCTCAGCTCCGAAAAGCTCAGACGTGTCGACCGTAAGGCCGGCGCCTAGCGCGGAAGCTTCGATTTCGAGAGTGCTTTCAAAGGAATTCGTCTCACCCTCACCCGTGTCCGAGGATGTGCCGGAAACTTT
>JAJQAJ010000029.1 GCA_021203865.1 Clostridia bacterium | reverse complement strand
TCCCGCCTTCCACGAGTTTGGTGAGATTGGCTCTTATCTTGGCGTTGGGGTCAAACAGTATTCCGCTTATCAGCCCGTTTTCAGAGGTGTTCACCCAATATGGCCGTGGATCACAACCCGCCTTCACATATTTTATGACAGACCACGGATTGTAGATCCCCGTCATGTCTTTTCCGAACCTGTATCCGTTGTACCACTCACGGACCTCGCTTTTCTTGTCTAAGTAGCCGTAATCTTCCAGGATTTTGTCGACTTCCTCCTCAGTGAACCCGAAATATCTGCTATATTCGTCCGTCAGCACTGTGCTCACATCCAGATTGTTGAGCCCGGAAAATATCCCTTCTTTGGAAACCCTGGTAATCCCCATGATCACGGCGAATGAAAGGCTCTTGTTGTCCTTTAACGCGTTGGACAGGAAAGACTTAAAAAATTCTATCGCTTCATCGTAATACCTGACGTTCACTGCTTCCTGGATTGGGTGGTCATACTCGTCCATAAGTATTATGGGCTTCACACCGTAAAATTTGTGAAGAAGCTCGCACAAAAATCTCAGAGATTCTTTGTAGTCTGAATCAGACCCCGTGCCGTTCACGATGCGTTCATACAAAGGCGCTTCCAGTATCTCGACATTCCCGTAAAGCTCAGGATGCCGCGTGTATTCGTGCACTATTTCATTTTTGATATCCGAGTACAGTTCATCCCAGCTACTTCCGGAGGGGCCTTTGAGATTCATGTATATGACCGGATACTTCCCCTGTTCGGCTCTGTACTTTTCCCCGCACTCCCAGATTTTGAGACCATTGAAGTAGACGGAGTTATCCTCTTCCGTCTTCTCGAAAAAAGTCTGTATCATGGAAAGGTTGAGAGATTTCCCGAAACGTCTGGGACGCGTTATGAGTGTGACCTTTGAGCGTGTGTCTATCAAGTCTTTTATAAGGAGCGATTTGTCGACGAAATAACCGTTTTCCATCGTGTCGACAAAGTCAGACGACAGAAGACCTATATTCTTTCTGTCATTGTCGGTTTCAGACATAAAACGCCTCCCGTAAATTTTTACCCCCTTATTGTACAACGTAAAGGGAAAACAATCAAGCCCGCAAAACACACCCTTACGTCACCGCCATTGATTTTTCCCAATATGCGCGCATCCCTTATAAAAAATCGCGGGTTTTCTTCCAGTCTTCCCGCGATGCCATAAAATCTTTAAATTCTCCGAAAAAGTCACTTCAAATCGTAATAGGGTTTCAGGTACTCCTCGGTGTTTTTTGTCATTTCCCGGAAAAGCTCTCTCATCTCCGGCATGGAAAGTGACGAACAAAGGGGCTGATTCGAAAATGACAGGAAAATTTTTTCCATATCTCTCTCCTTTATTCCCTCGTAGCAGGTTTCTATGTTTTCCGACGCCCTCTCCACGAGTGCCGCCGCGCCGTCCGGCAGAGGTTTTGACATCACGGGGGCGATGTGTCCGTTGGAAAAGACGCAGTTCGTTTCGACTATGGCGCCGCGTTTAAGCTGCGGTGCCTGTCCCATGTTCGGCATGTTGACATTGGACACAACCGTCTTTCTGCCCATTATGGCAAGCATAAGATCAACAATCTCCTCCCCGGATTTGACGACGGGGAAATCCTTCCTTCCATCAGCCATCTTTTTCGTTTCGGCAATTCTTTCCGCCTGCTGTTTTTCACGGTAATCAACCGTCGTAAGACCTATCTTCCACTCGTCTATGGTCTTCCTGTCCCTAAGATACCAAGTGCTAGGCATAAATTCGACGAGATGTCTGTCACCCGCCGCGCCGAGTGCGCCGTACCTAAGGTACATGTCCATTTTGACCTTGTTGCCGTAGCGGAAGGGGTCCGTCCTAAAACTGAACCTGTCGCCCTGCTCGGAATAGCCCTCTTCATAAAATTTTTCGGCAAACCCGGGGATGAGTGCGAGAAGGTCAATGTCCTTGTATCTCGCCGACGTTATCCAGGTGAAGTGGTTGACGCCGGACGCGTCCGTGTAAATGTGCGTCCTGTCGGTTTCAATCCCCTTGATTTCTCTGAGAACGCAGCACAGAAATTCCTGGGCGTGAAAGACCTCATGGCAGCACCCGAACGCCTTTATCCCGGGGAAGACGTCGTAGAGCGTCTTCACGCATATGCTCATGGGATTTGTGAGGTTGATGACATAGGCGCCGGGACATATTTCCTTTATCTTCTTCGCGAACCCCTCATATATGGGGACCGTCCTCATGGCGCGAAGAACTCCTCCCGGTCCCGCCGTGTCGCCGACCGGCTGAAAGACGCCGTATTTTTCCGGAGCGTGTACGTCCGAACGCATTTCTTTGAACGTCCCGGGAAGAATTGACATTATGACAAAGTCCGCGCCTTCCAGCGCGCCCTCCAGGTTGTCATAAACCCTGTACCGGAAGACGCTCCTCGCGCGGGGATCATTTTCGATTCTCTTTCCGATTTTGGCGTTTCTTTCCGCCGCAGGGAGATCTATGTCATAAAGCGCCATCTCGCCGCCGAGACCTTCCGCGCACGCGAGGTCGGCCATGAACACCCTGGCCCACATCTTGGACCCGCCGCCTATGTACGCGATTTTAAGATTTCTCTCATCCATACCGCACTCCTTTGGCTCTTACAGAGCGATTCGAGATATTCGATAAAGAACGTTCTTGTCCGCCGTATCATCGCGATATATTATGAAGCGTTTTGAAATTTTTCCAAAAATCGCCCTAATTTTTCGCCTCAAATCGGCGCCCAAAACAAAATCTTCCGGACTGATTTTACCACAATATATCACCCGGTATATTTCGCGGCATTCCGGCCCGCCAAAGCCGAAACCTTCCCGTCAAACATTAAAAAGGACGTATTTTCAAGAGCGCACCGTCTCCATGAGCATAGCGCCGCCCATCATCTCTTTTCGAATCCATTCGACAATCCGATTTCATAGCGACGCTCTCGCCATGAAAACCTAAGGTCTTTATTTTTCGCGTCAAAAAGGCATGGCTTATAAAATGTCCACTTTCTCCCCGTTTAGCGCCTTATTCATGCTCCTTACGGCACAGAATTTTCCGCACATCGAGCAGGTGTCGTCGAACTCGGGCGTTCTGTCCGCTCTTATCGCCTTAGCGGTTTCGGGGTCGATGGCGCACTTCCACTGCGCCTCCCAGTCAAGAACTCGGCGTGCGTCAGCCATCTTGTCGTCCATTTCCCTCGCGCCTCTCACCCCTTTCGCGATATCGGCTGCGTGAGCCGCAATCCTGCTCGCTATTATCCCTTGTTTGACGTCATCGACGTTGGGAAGAGCGAGATGCTCCGCGGGAGTGACGTAGCAGAGGAACGCGCATCCGTTCATGGCGGCTATCGCCCCGCCTATGGCGGCGGTTATGTGGTCGTAGCCGGGTGCTATGTCCGTGACAAGCGGTCCTAGACAGTAGAACGGAGCGCCGCCACATATTGTCTGCTGCACCTGCATGTTCGCGGCAATCTGGTTCATGGGCACGTGTCCTGGGCCCTCGACGATGACCTGCACGTCCTTTTCCCAGGCGCGCTTGGTGAGTTCACCTATTCTCACGAGTTCCTCTATCTGGCAGGCGTCGGTGGCGTCGGCAACGCAGCCCGGCCTGCACGCGTCACCTAGCGAGATGGTAACGTCGTATTCGCGGCAGATGTCCAAAATCTCGTCGAAATGCTCGTAGAACGGGTTCTCCTCCCCCGTCATGCACATCCAGGCAAAAATGAGCGACCCGCCGCGGGAAACTATGTTCATCTTTCTGTCGAGTTTTTTTATCTGGTCTATCGTCTTTCTCGTTATCCCGCAGTGAAGAGTGACAAAGTCAACTCCGTCCTCCGCGTGAAGCCTCACGACGTCTATGAAGTCTTTGGCGGTGAGTGTGTCAAGGTCCCTCTGATAGTGTATGACGGCGTCATACACGGGGACGGTTCCTATGAGGGCCGAACACTCACGCGTGAGCTTTTGACGAAACGGCTGTGTGTTGCCGTGCGAGGAAAGGTCCATTATGGCCTCCGCGCCGAGATCTATCGCCGACTGCACCTTCTGCATCTCCACGTCGTAGTCCTTGCAGTCCCTGGAAACGCCGAGGTTGACGTTTATCTTGGTCCTCAGCATCGAACCCACGCCTTCCGGGTTGATGCACGTGTGAAGCCTGTTCGCGGGAATGACCACCTTCCCGGAGGCAACGAGCGGCATGAGTTCTTCGACGGTCATCCTTTCCTTTTCGGCAACAATTTTAAGCTCTTTTGTGACGATGCCGCGCCTGGCGGCGTCCATCTGAGTGGTGTAATTTCTTTCCATTTCATTCTTCCTTTTAATATAAGTTTCTAACAGGACATGTTACCTGATTTAGCCATCTAAAACATAAAAACTAAATCGAAACGTCACCAAGAGAATATTGCCAGTCATCAGGATGAGAGTTTATACGCTCTATCTCTTGCTGGATTATTCTTTCAATGGCCGAATTGTCTATTTCAACCGACAGGTCTCCATATTCGGATTTATCCGCAAATGCGTCAAATGCCGCCTGCTTTATTTTGAGCAAATCCGTAATACGAACATCTATCGTGTTTTCAGAGAGCAATCTGTACACCATAACGTTTCTTGCCTGTCCCATTCTGTACACTCGCGAAATCGCCTGCATCTCCGAGGATGGCTTCAGTTGCGGTTCGCATATGACGACCACGCTGGCGGCCTGTATATTCAAACCAATGCCTCCGGTCTGAATTTGAGCGACTAAAACAGTGAATTTTTTGTCATTTTCGAATCTGTCGATAATATTTTGTCTTTTATCCGGACTCACCGACCCATCCAGATAACCGACACATTTGTCGCACAAAAGGTTGTATATTTTATGCACTGTATCAAGAAAAAAAGAGTAAACAACCACCTTTCTATTATCTGACTCGGCCTCATCAACCAATTCCAAAAGACGTAAAGCTTTCGATGATTTTCTGATATCGTCAACATTCCATGAAACACGTCTTGCCATGTTGAAATTTTTTTGAAGAATCGCATCCACATATTTCAACCGTTCATCACGATTAAGCGGACACCACTCGTAACACTCAGTAAGCTTGGGAAGTTCTGTCAAAACGTCCTCTCTTTTTCTTCTGAAATACACGGGTGCAACTTTTTTTCTGAACTGCGGCGCCGAAGACATAAACGCTATTTTTTGTGCATCAATGGCGATGTCGGGTTGCAAAAAAGCCATAAGCGATATCATTTCATCCACACGGTTTTCAAGTGCCGTTCCCGTCATAAACAAAATCCTGTCGGAATAACGACACAATTTTTGTGTGTTTTGTGTTCTCTTTGCCTGAGGGTTCTTTATGTAATGGGCCTCATCAACCACAATGAGCGAAATTCTCAAATCCGGACGCAATATGATACGACTTGTGGTCTCGTATGTGGTTAATGCGACGCCACCATTTGAAAACCAATAATTCAAACCTTGCGTCCGATACGAGCCATAGACAACAACCGGCTCAATGTCACAATGCCTTCTCACCTCTCTATACCAATTCATAATGACGCTTGCCGGACAAACTACGAGAAAGTGAGTAGCACCTTTATTGCGGAGAGTGACCATCGCCGCGATCGCCTGAATCGTCTTTCCGAGTCCCATCTCATCACCAAGAAGCACCCTCCTTTGGTGGAGAATGTATTTCGTACCCAAAACCTGGTAGTTACGCAGTTCACATTTAAGGCCCTCAGTCAGAATTTCTTCTTTTTGAATTTGGCTCAGCAAATCGGGAGACAAAATCTCTGAACTGTCGTCATTTCCCAAATAACCCGGGACGATTTTTTCTAAAATATTGTAAAACCGTATGCTGTTATCTAAAAAGTCTCTCCACACCTCCTCCGAACCAACATTCAAACATCGGGATGTTTTTTCAGAATTGTAACGTGCCTCTCTCGCATAATCACCCTCAGCAAGTTTTTCCAACGAATTATATGCGTCGACTGCTCTTTGTTTTGTGGCTTTGAAGCTAAACGCCCATCGAATCGCTCCGGAAGCGGGTTTAATGTCGTTTAAAAATTTCCGAACGTTGTTGTTATATTTCGAATATATTTCACTGCAACCCTGGATGTAAGGAGCGGCATTTTTATAAACCGACACGGCTTTGACCAAACAAGTGGAATCATCATCTCTTTTATCATAGGACAAAGTGATTCTTACTTGTTTTCTGACTTCATTGGCGTAAAAGTCTGCGGCATATTTGATTTTATGCGCTGATTCACTGCTTATACCATAAACACAAGCTAACTGGTACTCGGGTGTTCTGTAAACATTGGCCATGGTTTTATATCCGCCGTCTTCCAAAGCCTTAATTCTGAACCCGTTCTTGTCACGATTAAGTTCACTCACAGGCACACAGTTCAATATAGAAAAGATTTCTCCTTCTATATATGCGTCCGCGGCAATCTTTATGTCAGATTCCAGCTTTCTCATCAACATTGCGTTGTGTTCAATCGTTTTATGAAGTGAACTTATAGTCAACGCCAGATTAGCGGCTTCCGAAAATGTGAACTCCCTCTTCATAATGTCCGTCGTCTTGAATGTTCATTGGAAACATAATCTACCAACCCCTGTCGAAGTTGGGAAGTTTGTACATGTGGTTCAAAGGCCCCCTGCCCTTTCCGAGGTCGAGTTTTGCCTCTATGGCTCCCGTGACGTACTGTTTCGCGCGGTACACGGCCCTGTCGAGAGTTATCCCGAACGCGAGGTTCGCGGCTATCGCAGCGGAGAGGGTGCAGCCTGTGCCGTGGGTGTTGGGGTTGTCTATTTTCTTGTACTCCATCCATATTCCCCTGTCGTCGTAGAGATAATCACTTGAATCGTCCGGGATATGTCCGCCCTTTACGAGGACGGCGCATCCGTAGAGGTTGTAGAGTTTTTTGGCTGCCTCCTCCATGTCTTTTTTGCATTTTATCTCCGCACCCGACAAGATCTCCGCCTCGCGGACGTTGGGGGTGATCACCCTGGCCATCGGGAAAAGATGTCTTTTCGCCGCCTCGACGGCCAAATCGTCCGAAAGGACGGCACCGCTCGTCGAAACCATGACCGGGTCGACGACGATGTTTTTCGCGCTGTACGATTTGAGCTTCGCCGAAATCTTCTCAACCGCTCCGGCGGAGCATATCATCCCCGTTTTGACGGCGTCCGGGACTATGTCGCAAAAGACCGAGTCCATCTGCGCCGCGATGACGTCTTTTGGCACCTCAAAAACCTCCTGCACACCCATGGTGTTTTGCGCGGTCACCGCCGTGACGACGGTCATGGCGTACATTTCGAGTGCCGTCACTGTCTTTATGTCAGCTTGGATTCCCGCGCCACCGCTTGAATCCGAACCGGCAATCGACAAAATTTTGTACATGTCTCACTCCTTTGTGTTTTTAAAAAGTTTTTCGCAGAGCGTGCGAAGCTTTTCCGCGCGCGCCTTCACGTCTTTCCCCCCGAAAATTCCTTCCGACACCGCGACCCCCGTAAGTCCCAGGCCTTCAAGAGAACAGATGTTTTCCGCCGTTATTCCGCCTATCGCGACGACAGGGATTGAAACCGCACCGACAATCTCCGTAAGTTTTTCTTTTGTCATCGGCACTGCCCCGGGCTTTGTAACGGAGGGGAACATGGCCCCGCAGCCCAGATAGTCGGCACCTTCTCCTTCCGCCCGCCTCGCGGCCTCAGCCGTCTTCGCCGTGGCACCTATGATGAACCCGGAAGGCGCCCTTTTACGGACAAGGGAAATACTTTCGTCGTCTGCCCCGAGATGCACCCCGTCCGCGAACTCCATGGCAAAATCAGCGTCGTCGTCCACCAGAAGAAGCGCGCCCGTATTCTCGCAACGCTCATGAATGGCGCGCATGACGGTCTCGAAGCCGCGAAGTCCGTCCTTTTGTCTTATCTGCAACGCGCTCACGCCGCCTTCTATGGCGTCGAAAATCTTTTTCAGCTCGCCCTCTCCCGCGCCGAGCCCGTCAGTCACGGCATAGAGCGTGAGCCTTTCAGTCACTTTCATAGCTTTTTAGCGCCCTGACGTATTTCGGAATTTCTTCAAGGGGCAATGTCATGAGCGGCGAGCGCACGCACACACCCTGAGCGTAGGCATCCATCACCTCTTTGACATTTTCCGGAGTTATGCCGCCTATTCCGTAGACGGGAATGTCGAGCGCCCTCACGGCCTTCTTTATGAGCTTCACTCCGCAGGGCTTGACCCCGGGTTTGCATGACGTCTCAAAGATGTTCCCGCATATGACGTATCCCGCGCCGTATTCCTCGGCGAGCTGGGCCTCCTTTATGTTGTGAACGGAAACTCCCACCTTCGCCTCTTTGTAGAAAAGTTTCGCGAGCTCATCACTTTGGGCGTTTGAAATGGTCTCAAAAGAGACGTGCACCCTCGTGTTCTTCACCGACGTCTCCCCATCGGTGTACGTATGCGTCAGAAACTCACAGGGCGGGTGTTTGGCGACGATTCTTTTGACCTTCCACGCGAGTTCCCTGTAGTCAGCCTCGGAAAGGTCTTTTTCGCGAAGTATTATGGCGTCGACGCATGCCGCTATTTTGTCGATTCTCGTCAAAAAATCGTCCGTGCAAAGTTTTCTGTCCGTCACGCAGCAGACCAGCATATGATTATTCACTGACATCAATGTAATCATTGAGGACGGGCTGGAGTCCTTCGTCCGAGATGTCGTCGTACATCTTTTTGAGAGTGCGGCCGTCGCTTATCTCGAACTGTTCGTCACCGGCTTTTTCCTCTTCTGTCCCCTCGTATTTGCTCTCGTGGTCGCCGACCCCCGTGGACACGCCAGCGGAGACCTTGGTGGCCGCTATTTTGACAATGCCGTTTCTGAACGACGCCGACTCCCTGGAAGAGACGGTTATCCCTGCGAACGGCATAAAAATCCTGTACGCTGAGAGAATCTGGCAAAGTTCTCTTTCCCCGACGTCCTGCGGGTTTATGCCCTCGTTGTTTATGATGGGTCTAAGTCTCGGGCAGGAGAGAGATATCTCGGCGCTTGGATACTTCTTTTGCAGAAAATAGGCGTGCAGGGCGGTCGCAAGCGCGTCGCGCCTGAAATCGGAAAGTCCCAAAAGAGCGGAAAAACCCACTCCCCTCATGCCGCCCATGAGCGCTCTTTCCTGTGCCTCGAACCTATAAGGCCAGCATCTTTTGTTACCCAGAAGGTGCAGCGTTTCGTATTTGTCGGTGTCGTACGTCTCTTGGAAGACCGTGACGAAATCCGCGCCGCGGGAATGAAGATAGGCGTATTCGTCGGAGTTCACGGGATAGATTTCCAGCCCGACGTTGCGAAAATGGTTCTTCGCGATTTCGCAGGCCCTTCCGATGTACTCGACGGAGCTTCCCTTTCTCGATTCGCCCGTCAACAAAAGCACCTCCTCCATGCCGCTTTTTTCAACTATCTCCATTTCGCGCTCTATCTGGTCCTCCGAAAGTTTCATTCTCTTTATGTGGTTGAAACAGTTGAACCCGCAGTAAACGCAGTAATTTTCGCAGATGTTGGCGATATATATGGGTGTGAAGATGTAAACCGTGTTGCCGAAGTGTTTTCCCGTCTCGTCCCTAGCTCTTTTTGCCATCTTTTCCAAAAACGGCGCCGCGGCTGGAGAGAGAAGCGCTTTGAGGTCCAAAATCGTGCATCTTTCATGCGCGAGCGCGGCCATAACGTCGCTTTGCGTGTATGATGAGGGGTCATAGGATTTCACCTCGCACATCACATGTTCCATGACATCCGACGGAATCCTTTCCATCCCCTCGGCGTACACCATGTGATTGGTCCTCGATGAGGGGTCATTTTCCAGCATGTGTTTTTTTTCAAGCGCCGCGGGCGACAAAAATTCGCTGTCAACAAAAAAATCGTTCGCCATGCCGCCTCCTATCTTAAAAATCCCGTCAGAGGGTCAGATGAGTCACCGCCTCTTGTGAGAACCCTTCCGAGTCCCGAAAGGTACGCGCGCCTTCCCGCCTTTATCGCGAGCGAAAAAGCCTCGGCCATGCCCGCGACGTCACCCGCCGTGGAAAGAGCGGTGTTGGCCATTATCGCGGACGCGCCCATCTCCATCGCCTCGCAGGCCTGGGACGGTCTTCCTATCCCGGCGTCGACTATGACGGGAAGAGAGGTTTCATCTATGAGTATCTGTATGAAGTCCCTCGCGGAAAGTCCCTTGTTTGAGCCTATCGGCGCGGCGAGCGGCATGACGGCCGCGGCACCCGCGTCTTTGAGATCCCTCGCGGCGTTGAGGTCGGGGAACATGTACGGCAAAACTATGAACCCCTCTTCTGCCAAAATTCTTGTCGCCTTTATGGTCTCGGCGTTGTCGGGAAGAAGGTATTTTGTATCACGCATTATCTCTATCTTCACGAAATCGCCGCAGCCAATCTCTCTCGCGAGCCTCGCTATCCTCACGGCCTCCTCTGCGTCTCTCGCGCCGGATGTGTTGGGAAGAAGCGTCACCCCCTTCGGGATGTAGTCCAGAATGTTCTCACTCTCCTTTGTGTTCGCGCGTCTCACGGCGAGCGTTATTATCTCCGCCCCCGCGTACTTCACCGCGGCCTCGATGAGTTTGAGGGAATATTTCCCGGACCCTAAAATGAACCTCGAATTAAATTCTCTTCCCGCTATGACGAGCCTGTCTTCTTCCATTTCACACGACCTCCTCTATGATTTCCAGAATTTTGAGCGCTTCGTGCGCCGCGCATATCATGACACGGGGTCCCACGAGCCCCTCCGACGACGGCGTCACTCCGTCCCCACAGACGTAGAAGTTTTCCGACACTTTTTTTGTCCTGATGTCGTTCCCGGGTTTCATGCCTCCCATGCCGACAGCGCAGACAAGCGGTTTTTGGGGATGCGCCGAAAGCACCATGTTGACAAACGCAGCCTTCGTCTCGGGATTGTCAAGACATTCGGCGACCACATCGGCCCCGTCCAGATATCCGGTCTCTTCCAGCGCGTCCGCGAACCTTGTCTCAACCTCGCAAAACGGCGCGGCGGCTAAAAGGATTTTTCTGACGGCGTCCGTCTTCCTTTCCCCGACATCGGAGAAAGTGTACGCCTGCCGGGATGTGTCGGAAATGTCGACAAAACTGTTGTCGGTTAAAATTAACCTTCCCACGCCACATCTTCCGAGCATGACGGCGACATTCGAGCCAAGCCCTCCAAGCCCGCACACGGCGACGGTGGCGCGTCTCAGTTTTTCCGTGAGTTTTCTTCCTTCTTTTTTCGCGAGAGCATCGACATATTCATTTTCAGAAAACATCATCCCCCTCCCACGAAACTTACGATTTCAACTTCGTCACCGTCTTTCATGAGAGTCTTCCCGTAGTCGGCCCGGCAGACTATTTTCCCGTTCACCTCCACGGCGACGCGCGAAAAAGAAAAACCCTCCTCGTCCAGATACTGTCCCACCGTGACGCCCGTGGCGTCCTCGTCGCGTCCGTTTATTTTTACCATTTCAGCTCCTTAAAAAAACGAAGGCCGTGACATGAGCCTTCGCGGAAAATCAATATTCTCCCTACGTCGGCATTGTCCGAATCAGGTTCCAGGGTATGAGGTCACACCTTTTTCTCAGCCCGTAACACGAGCTCCCCTTATGTTTTACGTATGTATTTTAACAAAAATTTCCGTCTTTCACAATATTAAACGGACAAATTCGCGCCTCATTCGGAGACTTTTTTGTCTCATTTTTCGCACTGTATGAAATCACACCTTTTCATGACGACTTTCTGTCCAAAAAAAGCCATGCCGTACTTGTCGATTTTTGTGTCGCCCTAATCCAAAAGATTGGCGTTATGCCTTCTTTTCTATCTTTTTTAAGGCGTGACAGGCGGCTTTTCTATCTCGCTTTCATCTTTCCTTATGCTCGCACTCTAAGATTATCCCGAAAAGGCTTTTTTTCCTTTTTTCGGCGCCGACTTTAATGTCATAAAACCCGTACCCGGATTTTAAGCTCGCCCTTACCTCGTAAACATCTCTCAAATTGATAAGAGGGTTATCATGAAAAACTGATACGCGTCCTCGTCCGTATCCGTCCGGATCGCGACATGCATGAGGCGGTCCGATATAACCTCGTAAAAGGCGTCTTCGTCACTTTCCGTGAACGAATGTCGTACCCTGTCACCAGTTTTGAAATCACCTCGACCGGCTTCATTTTCGCGATGCGCACGCGGTGTCAGCGAGCAAACCGGAACCCGCGCATCCCGGCGACCTTGAATCAACGTCTGAAAGGAGGGGGCGGCGGCATTTTGAAGAAATCTTCAAGCTCGGGCGCTATCTCCAAAAGCGGTTTTTTGACAAACTCCCTGTTTTTAAAATCCGGATGCGGGAGACGAAGCTCGGGGTCAGACATTCTCATGTCCCCGAAAAAGACAATGTCAATGTCGAGCGTTCTGTCACCCCAGCGAACATCCCTCTTTCTTCCCGCTTCGGTCTCAATTTTCTGAAGTTCATGAAGAAACTGGTGAGGCGCCAGAAAGCATTCCACTTTCGCGGCAGCGTTGAGGAACATGTTCTCGGCCACACCGCCATAGGGCTTCGTTTCCGAATAGGAAGACACGGAGACAAGCTTAACCCCTCTTATCATCTTTATCTTTTCGACGGCGAAATCAAGATATCCCTTTTTGTCACCCTCGCTGGAGCCGAGAGAAAGATACACCGTGGACCTTCTCAGCCCCACGGTGGCGGAAACGTTTTCCACCTTCGCGCTCACGGGGGCGTGAGGCTTTGAAACGGTGACCATGACCCCTCTCACGCCGTCGAAGTTTTCGGTCACGCGCAGCGCGCACTCGTACGCGAGCGTCTCTATGAGGTTGAAACACTCCGTTGAGACCGTCCTTTCGAGAAGATCGGCGACGTCGGCGTAATTTATCGTCTTTTTGACGTCATCGCCTTTGGCCGCCGCATAGAAGTCGAAATCCATTTCGACGTCTATGACAAAAGGCTGTTCCTCGGTCTTTTCATAATCCAAAACGCCGTGGCAGGCGTATACTTCAAGACCCCTCAACGATATTTTGTTCATATCAGTTTCCCTCCAAAATGAATTTTATCGCGTCGACATTTTCCCTGACATCGTGGACGCGTACAAAGAGAACGCCGTCCCTCGCCGCGGCCATCGTCGTTTCAATTGTCTGCGGGAGCCTGTCCTCCACACTCCCGCCAAAAAGCGATTTTCTGCTGGTGCCTAAAAGAAGAGGATATCCAAGCGATTTGAGTTTCGCGTACCCCTCGACAAGTTCGATGTTTTGCCGCCTATCCTTCGCGAATCCCACTCCTCCGTCAAGGCATATCTTTTCCGCCTTTATGCCATAGCACAAAGCCGTTCGGGCGCGGTCAGAAAGGAAGCTCATGACGGGCTCCCATATGTCCCCCGAAAGAGGTTTTTCTGCGTTGTGCATTATGCACACCGACGCGTCATACTCCGCGATTGTTTTCGCCATGTCTTCTGAACGCGTGAGACCCGAGACGTCATTTATCATGTCGGCACCTTCCCGGAGCGCGGCACGGGCGACCGATGAAAAATACGTGTCCACCGACACCGGCACATCGAATCTCTTTTTAATTTCAGAAACGACGCCGGAAAGTCTTCTGAGCTCTTCTTCGGGAGGAACCTCGGTATATCCGGGATGTGTGGACTGAGCGCCGATGTCTATGACGGCCGCGCCGTCTTCCACCGCCTTCTCAACCCTTTCGAGAACGTCTTTTTCCGGGCATCTGCTTTCCGGATAGAAGCTATCGGGCGTGAGGTTTATTATCGCCATGACAAAGGTGTAACCCTCAAAAACCCTGTTTCCTATCACCATGTTCTCACCCGATGAACGAGAGCACCTCACCTTGAAGGCTCTCGGAAAACTCGCCCACAACGCATGTCGTCACGGTCTTCGTGCCGTGCGCGCAGACTCCCCTGCATGTCATGCAGGTATGCTCCGCCTCAATGACCACCATGACACCCTCGGGTTCGAGACATCCCATCACCGCGTCGGCTATCTCATGCGTCATGCGCTCCTGCATCTGCAGCCTCTTCGAGAACACCTCGACACATCTCGCGAGCTTTGAAAGCCCCACGACCTTACCCCTCGAAACGTAGGCTATCGCCACCTTCCCGAAAAACGGCATGAGGTGATGCTCGCAAAGCGAGCAAAAGGCTATGTCCTTTTCCATGACGAGACCGTCGCTTTCAGCCGTAAAAGTTCTCGCGAGATGTACGGCCGCGTCGGCTTTTTCACCCGACACAAACTCCTCAAAGGCCTTAGCAACCCTCGCCGGGGTATCTTTTAGCCCTTCTCTTTCAAGGTTTTCACCCATGGCGGAAAGAAGTTCCTCCACCGCCTTTTTCATTCTCTCTTCATCCATAAATCCGCCTCTGAAAGCAAAGTGAAAGATCCGCACACGACGACAACGTCGCCTTCCGCCTTTGAAAGCGCATCAGACACGCATTCCGCATCCGATACGCGTGCGCAATGTTTTCTGAGTGCACCCGATATTTTGTCAAAATCGGCCGCTCTGTGACTGTCCGGCCGCACGGCTATGAAATCGCGCGCGACACCGCGTATCGCCATGACGTTGCCCTCAATGTCCTTGTCAGACAGGCATCCGAATATGACTGTTATGCTTTTGTCATAGAACTCCCTTTCCAGAAGCTCTTTGAGCGGCGAAAAAGCCTCAGGATTATGCGCACCGTCCAGAATGTAAATTTTGCCGTTTTTCTCCCTTATGTCGCATCTTCCGGAAATTTTCGCGACTGAAAGTCCTTCCTTTATTGCGTACATCGGGACGCCTATCGCTCTTAGGCAGTCTATCGCGACCGAAGCGTTGTAACACTGCGCGATGCCCGCCATTCGTATGGTGTAATCCTCGCCGTCATAAGAAAAATTTTGACTCTCCGCGGAAGATGAGGTTAATTTTAACCCTTCACCGGAAAACGTGGCCGTGAACCCGGAAAAAAATTCAAGCGCTTCCCCGGGCTGAAAATACGATATTATGGCGGGACAGTTTTTTATGATTCCTGCCTTGTGCGCACAAATTTCCTCAATCGTGTCCCCGAGAACGTCGCAATGTTCAAGACCTGTCGACGAGATGAGGGCGAATTCCTTTTTGTTGACAGCGTTGGTGCTGTCCATGAGCCCGCCCAAACCGCACTCCACCACCGCGTATTCCATGTTCTCACGATAAAAAAGAAGAAATGCGGCCGCGGTCTCCCTCTCAAACGCGGACGGCGTGGGAGAAAGTTCATCGGCGACGTCACTTACCTCACGCAAAACAGACCGAAGTTTATTTTCGTCACACGGGATACCGTCCAAAAGATACTGCTCAGTCCTTTTGAACACCGCGGGAGAAAGATACGTGCCACAGCTTATCCCCGCGGCGGCGAAGGCCGCCGAAAGATAAGTGCACACACTCCCTTTTCCGTTTGTACCCGCGACATGTATGATTTTAAGTGCGTCGTCGGGACTGCCCAGGGCGTCCAGAAGCGCTCTCGTAGCCTCGGTGCCGAAACGCGATCCCGAAAATCTCGACAGTTCATCCAGTTTTACAAAAATATCCTCTGTCATAAGAAAAAAAAAGACGCTTTGGGGTGCGTCCAACAAAAAACATTCTGCGGACGCGCACGCATACCGCAGAACCCGCGCTAAGTAAGGAATCTTTCGTTCACCGGCTGTCCGACCGACGACACTTGACGCATACGTGCAAAAAAATTATAACAGCCAGGCGTAAGTTAGGCAATTTAATTTGACGAACAAACTCAATTCGTGGCCGAATTTAGAAGCCGGTAAAACCTCACATCCCCGCCATCAGGCGAAAACGCACGGATAGAACTTCATACCTGGCAAGGCAACTTCTTTCTGCCGACCTTTTCCACGCAAACAAATCTGAAAGGCTCATTTTGTGCGTGTCATCCCGCTTTTAGATTACGAAGATAAAGCCTCAATTTATGCGCGTCAGTTTGTAATACGCCGACAAAAAGGGCATCGCCTTATATAACCCTCTTCCATGAATCTGTCGACATGGCTCATCCGCTTTATCTGCGCCGCCGTCTCATCCGCGAATTTGCCCGCTTTGAGCTCTATTGCCATGGGAATACATTCTTCTACCCGTCATCATCATACGTCACGCACAAAAAGGAATACCGGGATTCACAATGTATCAGAAAGCAAGCTAAGTATAAAGACGTGAAATCTCTGAAATGGGACCACATGCGTAAATGGCGGCGACCGCCGGCCGCGTCCGGCCGCGGAAAAACACACGCTGCAGATGCACGTTTTATGGATGTATCCTTCCAGAATTGACGCAGTATTAAATGAATGCTAAAATTGAAGCAGAAACATGGGAAAGATAACATTCGACAAAACTTTTTTCGCCCCGGGTCCCACTCTGAAATGCGGACAAATATTCAGGTTTTCACCTTTCCGCGAGGGATTTTTCGTCGTGTCCGGTGACAAAGCGGCGTATGTTCATGAAGACGGTCCCGACACGGTCATAGAGTGTGATGATGAAAATTATTTTTATGAATTTTTCGATCTCGGAAGTGATTACGGGAAGATACACGAGAACATACTCGCGTTTGGCATCCCCGCGGTCACGAAAGCAGCGGACCAAAGCCGCGGAATAAGGATACTTAGACAGCTGAAAGAAGAAAGCATCTTTTCATTCATAATCTCCCAGAACAACAACATTCCGAGAATCAAAAAGATCATTGAAGGGATTTGTGCCGCGCTCGGAGAAAAAAAGAGTTTCATGGGGAAAGACTATTTCTCTTTCCCCTCCGCCACGGTCATTGCAAAAGAGGATACCGAATTTTTCAGAACAATCGGGGCGGGATACAGGGACGCGTACATTACAGGCACTGCGGACAAAATAGCCGCGGAAGGTCTTGACGCGCTTGACGCTCTTCCCACGCCTCTTTTAAAAAATCAGCTTCTGACTTACCCCGGAGTAGGACCCAAAGTCGCTGACTGCATAGCGCTTTTCGGATTTCATAGGTTAGACAGTTTCCCGGTTGACACGTGGATAGAGAAGGTCTACCATGAGGAATTCGGGGGAACGCTCAAAAAACGAGAAAAGATATGCGCGTATTTCACGGATACCTTCGGGGATCTTTCCGGAATCGTACAGCAATATCTTTTCTTCGCGAAAAGAGAGAGCTGAAACGACTTCCAATCACAATGCCACAAAAAATACCATGCCCGATTATTTTGCCCACCGCATATTCGCGGATAACATCTACAATATCCTGCCTGAGACCATAAGAGAGAAGATAACCTCAAAGGAGAGATATCTCCTTGGAGCCCAGGGGTGCGACCTCTATTTCTTCTACAGGCTTTCCCCGTATCCCGGAAACATCGGAAACAGGATGCACGGCATGCGTGCGGATGATCTCTTTGCAAAACTCTCACCGGGAGACACATCGTACCTGCTTGGGTTTTGCACACACTACGCGCTCGACTCAATGTTCCATCCCGCGGTCTACAAATACGCCAAGGTGTTCTATTTGAGACATGCGGCCTTTGAAACCGACCTCGGGACATTCATGGCAAAGACATACGGCGAGGAGAAATCCGTGTCTTCAAAAGAAGACTGTGTCGCTGAGGCAGAAATCATCTTCAATTCAATAAAGCCGGTCATCCCGAAGGCCACTCTCAAAAAAATAGAAAGAACCATCCGGTACTACCAGCGTTATTCCGAATTTCTCTACAAAAGGGGAAAAAATACCTACAGATGCCGATATGATTTCGAGTCCTTGAAAGCACTCCTTTCCGACACGGAGAAATTCTCAATCGACCTCATTAAAGCTGTTATGGAAGGGAAGACGGACGGTGAACTCTTTTCCAAAAGCTTCAAGGAAGGCCGGCCTTGGTAAGGTCTGTCTTCATAATGCCGTGATGAAACACATGAAGATTTTATGCGCACACTCGCCCCATCGCATTTGAAAAACATATCATGAACCAGTTTACAGTGCTGTGCTACCCTCATTACACATGATAATACTGCGATATTACGTTTCCATCGCGGTAATGAAATCATGACGCACTGTCAAGAAAAACCCATTGGAAAACAGATTAGGGCTAACGGCCAGGACGCGTTAAAAAACTCTGCCGGGTCAGATAATTTCTGATATTCCAATCAAATATTTGTTGACAAAAATAACAAACTATCCGCCCGCCGCGATGTAGCCAGCGGCACCGGATGCGCAAAAAAAGGAGGGAAAAACATGCCGGATTATTTTGCCCACCGCATATTCGCCGAAAATGTGTACGATATTCTTCCGGAGGAGACAAAAAAGAAAATTGTATCTAAGGAAAGATATCTCCTTGGAGCTCAGGGCTGCGATATTTTTTTCTTCTATCGGCTTGTCGTCGGAAAAAAGAACATGGGATGCATCATGCACGAAACAGATGCGAAGGAGCTTTTTTCAAAACTTAAAGAAGGTGACATGTCATACCTTCTGGGTTTTTGCACACACTATGCTCTGGACTCCGTCTTCCACCCCATAGTTTACAAATACGCCGGGACAAGTCACCGACGTCATGTGGCCTATGAAAGAGACATAGGTACTTTCATATCTAAAAAATTCGGAAAGGACAAGACAATCTTCACAAAAAAACAAAACACTGACGAGACGGCTTCGCTTCAGAAATCAATACGTTCAGTGATTCCCAAAGTCACAAAAAGACGTATGAAGCGAACTCTCACATTCTTTTACTGGTACACAAGGAACCTCTACAGAAGACGCAGGACAGCGTATGACTGTGATGCGAATCTTACAGCTTTTGAAGGCCTTTTGACCGAAGCCACTGAATTTGCCGTGACACTTATAATTCCACTCGCCGAGGGTGAGTTCATCGAGAAAAATTTCTCAAAACGTTTTCTTGAAGGAAAATACGAACCATGAAGAAATGGACACTCAGGGGTGCCCGTTTCTTTTGATTTGATTCAACGCATGATAGATTTTTCTATTTTATAAATACGCCGTCACACAACCAATATCTTTGCTCTAAATCAAATACTTCGCCTTATTAAAACGATGCCTCATATGCCGTCACATTGAGATTCGACTGACAGCCTTCTCACATCCTTCCCGTTTTCGCATTCAACGAGAAGGACGAGCGCCTCTTTACCGTAAAACGCTATCCCGTATTTCAAGACGCGGGAGCAAGTTTTCATAAACTCCCTGGCGTAGGCTCTTTTCTCTATTTCTTCAAGCGCTTCTTCCGCGGACTTTGTCATAAGGGCCCTCTTCGTTTCCTTATATTCCTCCGGCGTCATTTTGTCGGCGTCCGTCTTTTCAAGCTTTCCGCAGTGCTCAAACTCAAAAACTATTGAGGGCTGAGATTTTTCCCTTGACTCTAACCCGTATCCGAAGGTCTCAATCGTAAGATCCGCAAATCCGTCTCCGTACTCCCTATCGGAGAGCATGTTGTAGCTTCCGCCGAGGTTTC
>JAJQAJ010000015.1:5413-19946 GCA_021203865.1 Clostridia bacterium | reverse complement strand
TCATACTTCTCGGAATCGTGTATGACTCCAAAACGAAAAAGCACGTTGTCAAAAAAGAAGTCATAACAGTCGACAATACGAAGCTTCTCTAAGCTTTCATGCGAAATTTTCATGAGTTAAGGGGTCTTTGAGCGGGGCTCCTTTTTGTTTCTCGCCACGGAATGCGGCGCCATCGGAGAGCGTGGAGCGAAGTTCGTTTTGAGGCTTGATTCCCGACTTTGACACTTTCATAAGACGTTGCGAGCCCAAAATCATCATTTTTGCCCTGTTTCGAGGGGGTAGATGATGGATCCGGGCTCATTTTTTGTAAATTTGTGGTTGAGCGGAATAGGCAAAAATGTATACAACTACATGATTTTTTCCCTTCTTATGCTATTAGTTTGTTTATCATCTTATACAGTGTGGTGGGCTTGTATTTTGCTTTGTTCAGTTCTATGCCGGTAAGATTTATCAAGTCCCTGAGTGTGTCTCCTCCTGTATACGTACTGTGGTAGATACCATCTATGTCCAACACCCTCAGTCGCCGTATGGTTATCAGGAGCTCCTCCAGTGTCATTGGCAAATTTTTCTCAAGAAGTTTCTTCTGTAGAAGTCTTTCCACGAGTAAGGCCGTGTAACACAGCAAAAAATGCGGATCAATTCGTGAGGGCCTGTAGTGATATATCGGACGTGCCACGAAATTATGCTTCAACGCACGGAAGCAGTCCTCTATCTGATATCTGTTACGCAGAATCTCAAATAACTTTCTCACAAACTCTATTCCGGGAGCTTTCTTTTCATGAGCTAAGCCCATCATGATGTCCCAAGCGCTCTGTTCCTCGGGGTCATCTTCCAAATTCGTCGCCAGAGCATAGAAGCCGTCATATTTCTCTTCTTCTTCTATCCTCCTTATGAGCAGATTTCTTGTCTCATAAGGATAACATTTTTTTATTTCGGTGTCCCCATTTTTAATGAGCTTCTTGTCCCTTTTTTATATTACCATTTACATCAAACTCTACATCAACGACGTGTGGCTTCTGACGAACATATTCTACGGTCTGCAAATCAATGCCATAAGGTCCGACATGGAGCGTAAAGCACGGTTCCGTCTACGAGTGTGTCGTGGCATGGGAACTCGCCGCACACGGTTTTGACCTCTACTATTTTGACAACCGCGACAAGTGCGAAGTTGATTTTCTCATCAACGGCCACGAAAATCTTAGTGCTCTTCCTTTGAAAATCAAATTCGGGAAAGACCACACGACACAGCGGGTTCGATTCCTTCGTCTCGAATTCTTCCACAGCATAAACCGCGGCATCATATTTTCCAGCAGCGGGACATAAGGACGGACGGTAAAATCGTGTACATGCCCATATGTTATGTAATGTTTCTGCAAAGCGAAATCTCCGTGCTGCCGGAATGGTGAAAATTCTCTGAAAAACAATAAGGAGATGCAGCAAAGCACATCGTACAAAAACGTTTATATCTCCGTATGAATTAAAAGCCCGAAGAATCGGCCGTTTGGATTACACCCGTCTTAAACGAGGTAATAAGAAAAAGACACAAGCGTGAGACGTTTTTTCCCCGATGCAATCAAAAAACCCTATTCCAAACTCGCCAAGTAGATTATAACCATCAACTAGGCCGACGTTGTCCCGGCCTGTTTCGTGAGCCACGCACCGGTCTCGCCGCGAGCCTTCTCATACTATGGTGTAACTTTACTTTTAGGGAATATGTTCTGACTTGGCCTTAAAAAGGCTTGGTCGCATTTTGCAAAAAAAGTTGCCTATCGCGCTCTTTTCGGTTAAAATTGATGTTGTAATAAAACCTTTATTGTTAGGGAGAACATGATGAAGAAGAAACTTTGCAGTTTTATTATATTCGCGCTCATGGCGGTTGTCGCCGTGGCGGCCGTCTTTGGCGTCGTAGCGTGCGACAAAGTGGATGAAGTTCCCAAAATCGGATCCATTGATACCGGAAAGGCAGATGAGGTCTATGACACGGGGAGACTTTCCGTGCCCAATCCCGATAAAGACGAAGCCGCTCTTACCCTCAATGGCGAAATAGTTGAAGGATATAACTACACCATTGAGGCGAAAAAAGACGACTCCGACAATGTGTATTATGCGATTTCCGGCACGACGAGCGAGATGACGGAAACAATCGCCTCATGGTTTAACGGCGGGACTTTGAACGGTGCAGCACAGCCGGGTGACGCGTACATCACGCTCAAAATAGAAGTTAAAGAGGGCAACACAATAACGTACTCGTCTTACGAGCGAGAGAAGACATACACAAACACAGAAGAAGCGGACGGGGACGTCTTTGACGGGGATTATCTTTTTATAATAGATCGTCTCACCGGCGTTCACGATGACGGCACTGCGGTTGAAATCCCCGAAAACGAAGTTTTCACAATAACGGATAGCGAAGGGGAGCTTGTAGAAGAGATTACGATAAAATTTGAAAGAATTGTTCTTCCCAACACGGGGAGCCTTTCCGTGCCGGATTCTAATGCTGACACTGACGCTCTCACCCTCGACGGAGAGTTGGTTGAAGGATACAACTACACCATAGAACTTGTGGCGGAAGGCGGCGATGTGCATTATGAGCTTTCCGGAGAGGCGAGCGAGATGACGGAGGCAATCGCCTCGTGGTTTAACGGCGGTAGTGCGGAAGGTGCCGCGCAGCCGGGCGACGCGTACATCACGCTCAAAATATATGTCGGCGAGGGTAACACAATAGAGTACGAGTCGGACGACAAGAAAAAGTCATACACAAACTCCGATGGGGCTGACAAGGATGTCTTTGACGATGATTATCTTTTCATAATCGTCCGCCTCAGCGGCGTTCGTGACGATGGCAGCGAAGTTGTGGTACCTGAAAGTAAAATTTTCACAATCATCGACGAAAACGGGAATACCATTGAAGAGATTACTGTGAAGTATAATGGGATAATTATCCCTGTAAGTTCTGCCGAGGGCGAACCTGAGGAGTAGAAAAGACTGCCGCCGAGGAGAAAACTCCCGGAGCGTATGCGAAGCAAAAAACTGATCTGACGCCATATGCAGACTCTGAGCCGAATATCTTTGCGTTGAGGTGAGTTTTACTCACGATTTCCGACTTGTGCTTTCGGGAAAGACGAATAGCACAAAGACTTAGGGTGAGGGATGTTTACATACACGTGAAAATCGTAAAAAGATGGACTGTCGGGGAAATTCTCCGACGGTCTTTTGTCATGCCAAAACCAGAATGTCTTTTTTCGTGAAGTCATTGCTTGCGACGTATAGCCGTGCGGCCGGGCCGCGACGGTTTTGACCGTGATGCCGTCATGGCCTTTGACGGCATTCCCGTCGACGAAGTGAGACGGCCTCGGGAATCGTATCTTTCACTAATTTCAACGGATGGATTTTCCCGTCTGACGCCATCTCAATTCTCGTAATTTTCTACGAAAAAATCGATATTTAGTAAAACTCGTAATTTTTTACGAGAATTCAATAAAACGACACTGTGCGTGAGAAAAAAAGAGCCTCATGCCGGATGGGTCTTGAAATCCCGCTCTTTGGCGAGGGGGCCAAATATTTTCTAGCAAAACTGCCCAAAGGGGCTAGAGATTTTTTAGCGTTTTTCTCTCGAGGTGAAATATCCTCAACACTCCGGTTAAAATTTCCGCATTCATCGAAGTGGAAAAGTTGCCGCCTATTAAGACAAGAGCGGATTGCCGAGGCTTTTTGTTAAAATTAACGATTGACGGTGTCGGGTGACTGTGGTATAGTTTCCCCGAAGTTTTTAAGGAGATGCACTATGAGCACATGTAAAAAATGCGGCACGGAGTTTGAGGGAAACTTCTGTCCCGAATGCGGGACTAAATTCAATTACGCGCGCGTATGCAGAAGCTGCGGTGAAGAAGTTCGCGGGAGGTACTGCATAAAATGCGGCACATATTACAGGGACGTCGCGCCCGAGCCGACCGTGTCGGATGTTGTTTTGCCTTCACAGAAGGTTGTGGAAGATAGCGACTCCTCCGTGCGGGTTTGTAAAAATTGCGGCGCCGCCGTAAGCGGCAGGTTTTGTTCGGCATGCGGAACGGAGTACGTATCATTCCAAAACACATGTTCGAGCTGCGGGACCTCTTATGAAGGAATTTATTGTCCGAAGTGCCATATGCCCGTTTCGAGATCAATCGTCGAGAAGAAATACTGGGCGCTCACGAGGATGCCGCTTATACTTTTTCTCACTCTTGCGGTGGCCTTGATGGGGGCTTATTTTGGAGAATTTGAGGTTGCTTACACAAATTATAGGGGAACCATAACCATATACTTTGATTGGCTTTATGATCTTATTGACTTCGATTTACCACTATATTTGTTTATCTTCTTTTTGACGCTTTCAGCCACGGCAATAACCTTGTTCACAATAGGGATGGTGAATGGTACAAGGAAATACAAAAACTTCAACCTCAATCAGATTTTTGGGATTGTGGGAATTGCTTTCATGTCGGTATCATGTGTAAATGGGGCAATAGCATGGACATATTGCGGAAGTCTTGGTGCGCCCATTATGATTTCTGTTTTTAGTGTGAGCTGTCTTATCCCGTCTGTCATCTGTCTTGTGGAATCAAAGCTTCTCGTGCACGGCAGAAACGATTACGCCGTCGCTGAGTACAGGGACAGACAGAGAAGACTGGAAAGGAAACGTTTGAACTATATGGTTTGAAAACATTGTTTGCAAAGAGTATTGTCGGCCCGGCGGCGCATGCCGCGGGGCCGTTAAAACGGGCGGGACCGCGAAGGCACAAAGCGGCGACAAGGGGAAATACCTCTGGTTAAAATTAATCATCGGAAGGTTAAAATTAACCGTCTGAAATTAACCGTCTGAAATTAACGCGGCGCCATGTGACGCATCCATTTACACGCTGGAGAGGATCGTTATGGCAAGTTTGGGATTGAAATTTGAAGAAACCTCGGCGGGGTACGAGGTGACGGGCCTAGGCAAATGCAAAGACTCCCGCGTCACGATTCTTTCCGTCTACAACGGCAAACCTGTGACCGCGGTGGGAGACGCGGCGTTTGAAGACTGCGAGCATTTGAGGTCCGTGGCGATTCCGTCATCCGTGACGTAGATAAACGATATGGTGTTCTTGGACTGTGCGTCTCTTACGAAAGTCGCGCTTCCCGACAGCGTGACCTCGATAGGCTCTTTCGCGTTTCACGGCTGCGCTCGCCTTTCTTCGGTAAACATTCCGGGAAAGTCACTTTGATGGGCGACGGCGCATTTCGCGGCTGCTCTTCTCTTTCGTCCATGACGGTGGGCGCCGGTGTGACTTCAATAAACGATGACGCTTTTTTGAACTGCGGGAAGCTCGCGATTGTGACCCTGCCCGAAAGCGTGAAGTAAATTCGCTATCGCGCCTTCTCCGGCTGCGCGGCGCTTAAAACAATTGCCATACCCGGCTTTGTGACCGCGCTGGGAAGTGAGGCCTTTTACGGCTGTTCCTTTCTCGAAAAGGTGACAATACCCGATTCCGTGACAACGGCCGGGGTTTCGTTGTTTCAAAGCTGTGTGTCTCTCAGATCCGTGACAATGGGCACGGGATTAAAGTCGCTGGGAAATGAAATGTTCTCCGGCTGCGCATCTTTGAGATCCGTTGTCATCCCGCCTTCCGTGGTCGCGATATCCAATTTTGTCTTTGACGGATGCAAATCCCTGAGAGAGGTGACAATTCCCGTCAGCCTAAAATCGATTGACGGCGTCGCGTTTTCGGGATGCGGGCGAGTCAGGGACGTTTATTATTCGGGGAGCCGGGCCGACTGGAAAAGGCTATCTCAGAGTGACGGCATGAAGAAACTTAAAAGAGCGAAGAAACATTACAACTGGAAAAATTGAACTCGCAGTGAGTGGCATTGCCCGCGCCGATCAAAAAAAACGAATCGCGTGCATGTTCCGCGCCGAAAGCCGCGGGATTTTTTAACGCGTCGGTATGCCTTCGGGAAGGACGGAAAATTTTTCGCGGGAAAACGGTCGGAACGGCGTTGCGGCCGCGAAGGATATTTGTCACACCAAATTTCAGATTGTGACGCGATTTGGAATGATCGGGGAGGAAAGGGGGCCGGATGCCGGGCGAGTTGAAACGTCCCTTTTCCATGAAGCGCTTAATGGGGGGCCACACGTGGGGACGTGACAGAAAGAACTTTTCGGTGATGATTTGGATACGGATGTGTGCTGCGTGTTTCCGCCGCGGGTCGCCTGAATGTCGCGCAATGCAAAGTATTGTGCCATCACTTCTTCGGATATGGGAATGATGAAATCAGCGCATCGAATGACAAGGAGAAGAGCGGTGGCCGCCCTTATATTATGGACTCTGATTCGGGTGAACGTCACTAACTCTCACATCGGTTAAAACCTTCAAATGAGCTTGAACCATTTTTTAAGATGTGCTATCATGGACACGTAGATGCTGATGAGGGGGCAGGTTTATGGCGGTCAGCAGAAACGGCAGAAAAGCGGAGGACGTCTCATTCGTGGATCTCCATAAGACTGAAAAAGGCAGAACGGGCGCGGTATGCGGCGTCTTGCTCGCCACGGGGTTTCTCGCCCCGAAACATTCTGACTTCGGACCACGTGAATTTGTCATCCCCAACGAGGAGGTCAAAAGAATATACAGTCGGGTGATACTCTGTCGCCTTTGAGAAGACGGTGTGCCCGGTTTCGCGGTGTTTTTGTCGGCTTTCACGTACAAACAGGTCAGCATGACACTTTTAAAAATTATGGTGCCAAGGACGCATAAAAACTGATAAGGAGGTTTCCCATGGCTTTGACAAACGACGGAAGAGGATTTTCCGATGACTGTAATTTTATAAACATTGTCTCCAAAGAATACTATGTGGACAAATCACTTCTGATAAGGGATTTGATTGACAATCATTCCAGACATCCGGTCATGCTTTTCACAAGGCCCAGAAGATTCGGCAAATCTCTCAACATTTCCATGATAAGGACTTTCTTTGAAAAAACAGAGAATGACAACTCCGTCTATTTCAAAGATTTGGAAATTTGGAAGTGCGGGGACAAATATACGTCCGAACAGGGGAAGTACCCGGTTATTTATCTTGACCTCAAGGATGCTCTCGACAAATCATGGGAGAAGATGTATTTAGGTATTAGGTCGTGCATCGCGTCGGAATATTCAAGGTTTGATTTTGTCGAATCAAAACTCAAAAGTGACAAGGCCAAGATGTTCAGTGACATAAAGAACAGAACAGCTGATGAAACAGACTTCGCTAATTCATTGAAATTCCTGTCTGATGCTCTTTATGCGTATTATGGCGTCAAACCCATCATTCTCATAGACGAATACGACGTGCCTATTCAAAAGGGTTACGAGAAGGGCTATTACAGCGATGTGATTGACTTCATAAGGTCATTGTTTTCAGCGGCCTTCAAAGGCACCAATCTCAATATCACGTTTGCCGTGATAACGGGAGCCATGCGGATAGCCCAGGAGAGCATTTTTACGGGACTCAACAATCTCGCCGTGTATTCGGTTCTGACGGAAGAATACAGTAGGTACTTCGGCTTCACAAGGGATGAAGTCAAAAAAATCCTGGATGACTTCGGACATCCGGAGAAAATGGACGAGATCTGCGAGTGGTATGACGGATACAAATTCGGGGATACCGAGATTTTCAATCCCTGGTCGGTGTCACACTACATTGACAAAAATTTCGCGCCCGAAACATACTGGGCGGGAACGTCCTCAAACTCCATAATAAAGGACATGCTCCATGTCACCACGGCCGAGATAAGCGCTGAAATCATGGACATCGTTCAGGGAAGGGAGACGGTCGTTCCCATAAACGAAAACGTGCCTTACGCCGCGCTCAAAGAAAACCCCTCAAATGTTTTCAGCATTCTTCTCGCGGGTGGGTATCTCAAAGTCACAAAAAGAGAGGGAAAAAAGTACACGGTCGTCATCCCGAACAAAGAGGTCCGTGACATATACATAGACGAAATCACGGGATATGTCTGGCGCGGGTCAAGCAATGTCGCGGATCGGATAAGACAGGCGTTCATGGAAAGTGACGAAGACACTCTGCGCGAGGTCATATCGTATCATCTCATGCATGTCGCGAACTGGACGGAGATGGCGCTCGAGAACGCGTATCAGGTTTTCATGATAACTCTCACCGCCAATTTGAGTGACGTTTACGAGGTGATGTCGAACTCAAAATCCGGCTACGGGCTTTTTGACATTGAGATGACGCCGAGAAACAGGGAGAGGGGCCTTCCAGGGATACTCATTGAATGTGAGCACAGGAAAGATGAAAGCGAACTTGAAAAAGCCGTGGAACACGCTTTAAGCCAGATAGAAGAAAGAAGGTACGACGCCAATCTTTTGGACAAAGGGATAACAAAAATCGACAAGTACGGCATCGCTTTTTCCGGACAGAAAGTTGTCTTGAAAAAGAAGTGATGTCTTGAATAGTGGCTATTTTTTAATGTGAAGCACTGCTGCCGGATGGGGATGAAGGAAGGCGCATTTAAAATGGTGTCACTCTTATTTGGGACTGATTTTTATGTTCATAATTAGAGAATTATGGCCATAACGTAAAAACAAGGCAAAAGGATTAAACCAGGCAAAAATCATATTCATGTTGAAATTTGAACCAAGGAGCGTCAAATGAAGGATCAAAGTGTTGTCGCCGATCTCAGGAGGCAGGTTTTTTGTGAACTTTCCAGGGTCGCGTACGAAGCCGACAAAGAAAGCATCGCGTCGGAGATTGAGGAAATTCCCTACATCATCACCCCGACCGAGGTCCCTCAGTACAGGGAGAGCATTTACAGGGAACGCCAGATAGCGTCGGAGAGGGTGCGTCTCGCGATGGGGCTTTCTCTTCGTCCCGCGAACAAGCCCGTGCACCTCACTGAGGGGCTCATGGACAGCGCGATATCGGAAAGATATTACGAGCCGCCACTCATGCAGGTCATCCCGTCCGCGTGTGACAAGTGCCCGGAGAACAAATACAAGGTGACGAACATGTGCCGCAACTGCGTGGGACATTTCTGCATCAAGGCCTGTCCCAAGGGCGCCATATCGGTGGTCGAGGGGAAGTCCCACATTGACCAGGAAAAATGCATACAGTGCGGAAGGTGCAAGGCTGTCTGTCCGTATGACGCGATATCCCACAGAATTCGTCCGTGTGAGGCCGCGTGCGGGATTGATGCCATATCGTCCGATGAGTTCGGCAGGGCGAAGATAGACAGCGACAAATGCGTGGCGTGCGGCCAGTGCATGGCGGCGTGCCCGTTCGGGGCGATAGCCGACAAGTCACAGATATTCCAGCTCATAACCTCTATCCGCGGGGGGAGCAAGGTGATAGCCGAGGTGGCACCCGCCATAGCGGGACAGTTCGGACCCAAGGCGAGTCTCGGAAGGCTCAAAACAGCCCTGATGAAGCTCGGGTTCGCCGATATGTATGAGGTCGCTGACGGCGCCGACATGGGCTGCATAGCCGAAGCGCATCACTACGCGAGGACAGTGGCGACGGGACAGGTGCCCTTCCTTCTGACGTCGTGCTGCCCCGCCTGGGCGGTGCTTGTCAAAAAACAGTTCCCGGATATCGCGAATCAGGTGTCCCAAGAGCTCACCCCCATGGTCGCCACGGCGAGAGAGATAAAGGAAGGTGATCCGGAGGCGAAGATAGTCTTTATAGGCCCATGCGCCGCGAAAAAACTCGAGGCTTCCAGAAGGACCATACGAAGTTATGTGGACTTCGTAATAACTTTTGAGGAACTCGCGGGCATGTTTGAAAGCCGCGGCGTGATTGTCGAAAAGTGTGAGGAGTCGCCTTTGCCCCATCCTGCGTCAAGCGCCGGCAGAGGATACGCCGTCTCGGGCGGCGTCGCTTCGGCCGTCGAAAAATGCATAAACGAATATTATCCCGGAATCCCCGTGGACATACACCACGCCGAGGGTCTCGCGGACTGCAAAAGAATGCTGTCCCTCGCGAAGGCAGGCAAAATGGACGGATGCATGATAGAGGGCATGGGCTGCCCCGGTGGATGCGTCGCGGGCGTGGGCACGATAATCCCTCCCGAAAAAGCGAGGATCCTCGTGGGACTCGACCAGAGGAAGACGGACAGGGAAATCCCTTCCTCGGATATACTGGAGAAAGCTCGCCGTCTCACCAAAATGGGCGACAAGAAATAAGTTTTTTCAGCGGAAACGAGGTTAAGCCGAGTTTCCGCTTTGAGCATCGGCATGATTTACGACATAGCAGTCTTGGGCGCAGGCCCCGCGGGGACATCCGCCGCGGTGAACGCCGCGATACTTGAAAAGAGCGTCATATGGCTCGGCGCGGGAATGGAAAAGACCGACACCGCCAGGGCGGAAAAAATAAGAAACTATATTGGCGTCCCGGACGTCAACGGAATGGAACTTTCGAGGGCCTTTTCCGAACACGCGAAAATGTTCGGTCTGGTGCCTTCCGACGAGACGGTGACGGGTGTGTACAAGGGAGAGGACGGCTTCACCGTTCTCGCGGGGGAAAACTCCTATGAGACCCGATCAGTTATCCTCGCCGTCGGCATGAAGGGCGCGAAAAGCGCCGAGGGTGAAGAAAAGTTCGTGGGGAGGGGGATAAGCTACTGCGCTACCTGCGATGGCTTCCTCTATAAAGGCAAGACTGTGGGTGTTTTTGTCGACGACAAAAAATTCGAGAATGAGGCCGCTTTTTTATGCTCCATCGCGAAATTTGCGTATGTCTTTCCCATGTATCGGGACTGCGGTCTTAAAGGCGACAACGTCGAGATTGTCATGAAAAAGCCGAGGGCTTTTGAAGGCGGCGCGAGGCTTGAAAAGGTAGTCTTTGACGGAGGCGCGAGGAAGGTGGACGGCATGTTCCTTTTAAGGCGCGCGCTTCCCTTTTCCGCGCTTGCACCGGGGTTAGAACTTATTGACGGCCATGTCAGAGCCGGGCGCGACATGTCGACAAGCGTCGTGGGTCTTTTCGCCGCGGGTGACTGCACAGGAAGACCTTATCAGATAGCCAAGGCCGTGGGGGAGGGCAATGTGGCCGCGCATTCCGCGGTCGAATATGTCGATTCCATGAGGGGGTAGAGAAGATAAAATGGCCGGAAAAGTTTATTCGGGTCTCGGCACACTGCCGAAAGGTGAGGCCTCGGACAAAATCACGGAAGGATGCATCGTTTTGGAGGGCGGGGCATTTCGCGGTGTGTACACATCGGGAGTTTTAGACAGACTCATGGAGGCGGACATCAACATGCGCTGCACCATAGGCGTGTCGGCGGGGTCTTTGTGCGCCATGAACTATGTCTCCGGGCAGATAGGGCGCTCCGCCGAGGTAAACCTTACGTTTCGTCATGATTCGAGGTATGTGGGCTTTCGCGCGCTTATGCAAAACCGTGGCGTCATAGGCTTCAAATTCCTCTTCAAAAATTACCCCAAAGACAAGACGCCGTTTGACGAGAAGAGGTTTATGGACCCGAAAAGGCGCTTTGTCGCGGTGGCGACGAACTGCCTCACCGGCGGGGCCGAATATTTTGAGAGGGGGAAATGCTCCGACATATATGAGGCTGTGCGGGCGTCCTCATCCATGCCGTATGTATCCGCCAAGGTCAAAGTCGAAGGCACACCATGCCTTGACGGCGGATGCGCCGACAAGATACCGTACATGTGGCCAATAAACGAGGGTTATGACAAGGTTATAATCGTGAGGACGAGGGACAAAAGCTGGCGGAAAGAGATCAGAGAAAAAGAAAGCCGTGCCCCGTACACATTTTACCGCGGAAAATACAAGCCCTTCGCGAAGGCTCTGGCGTCATCATACAGGCGCGCCAACGAGGCGATGGACGACATAGACAGACTTGAAAAGGAAGGCAGGGTTTTCGTCATAGCACCTTCATCGCCTGTCACCGTGACAAGGCTTGAAAAGGATATGGAAAAGCTCGGCGCGCTATACTGGCAGGGCTATCATGACGCGGAGAAGCTTCTTCCCGAGCTTAAAGAGTATCTCAAAGTCCGGTAATTGGCACGGTTTTGTGCCGTGACGGCGGCATGTGTGGGGGTCAAACGTCAAATACAAGATGACAGCTTTCCCGTTTTTCTAAAAAGGGCGGTGGTTTTCGAGATTTTTCGGAGCGCGGGACCCGGATTCGGAGGTAAAAAAATGAAGTTTACTGAGCTTACCACGCACACGACGAGTGAGGGGTCCGAGCTTGTCGCGGACGTCATGTGGAGATACACGAATTACGGCGTCGCCATCTCGGACGTATCCGACGTCATAGCGCTTCAAAAGGACAAAGTTATGTACTGGGACTACATGGATGAAGACCTCACAAGGGATAGAGAGGAGGTTCTCGTGAAGGCGTATGTCCCCCTGGACGAGGCGGACAAAATCATCCCTATGATCAGGGCCGACATTGAGGAGATTGTCAGAAATTCCGAAGGTCTCATTTCTTTCGGCTCTTTGGAGCAAACCTCTCGCGAAGTGGAAGGGGACGAGTGGCTGGAAGTTTGGAAAAGCCATTTCAAGCCCATCCACATAGGGGAAAAGATAGTCGTCGTCCCCGAGTGGGTGGCGCATGAAAAAAAACCTGGCGAGGAAATTGTCAAGCTCGATTCAAACATGGCGTTTGGGACGGGCGAGCACGAAACGACTTCAATGTGTCTTGAACTTTTGCAGGATTACCTCACGGCCGACAGCGTGTGCGTGGACGTGGGCTGCGGAAGCGGGATACTCGGAATTTCCGCGATAAAGCTCGGAGCGAAGCACGCGTATCTAACGGACATTGACTACGTGGCTGTGGAGAGCGCAAAACACAACGCGAAAATCAACGGTGTGGAAGACTGCGTCACCGTGGCACACAGCGATCTTTTGCAGGACACCGACATATCAGGCGACATAGTCCTCGCGAACATCACGGCGGACGTTCTCACAAGACTCGCGCCATCAATTCTCAAAAATCTCGCTCCCGGCGGCACGCTCATTTTGAGCGGAATAATAGACTCCGCCGTGGACAAAGTCCTCAAAGCTTACGGCGACGAAGGGCTCACGCTTGAAAGACGCGTGAAAAAGGGCGAATGGACGGCTCTCGCCTATAAAAATTGACAAACAAGAGTTAAGAAAGGCCCGCGTGGCATATCGCGCGGCTTTGGGACATGTTACAAAGGGTTGCACGTTATGGAACTGGAAATCAGCGTAGAGGATCTTTTGACCGCGCACCGCGTGGAGTCAAATCGCATTGAGTTCAAGGCGTCCTGGAATCCTGATGACATATATCACACAATATGCGCGTTCGCCAATGATTTTGACAATATCGGAGGCGGTTATGTCGTCATCGGTGTCGAAGCAAACGACGGGTATGCCATTCGTCCTGTAAAAGGGGTGGATGAAAAAGACATTGATCTGATTCAGCGGGAAATCGTGGGATACAATCATTTGATTGTTCCGGCATACTTTCCCAAAATCATTGTGGAGGAAGTGGACGGCCGTCTGATAATGGTTTTATGGGTGACACCGGGTGTTCAGAGACCGTATACGGTTCCCGAATATGTCACTTCAAAAAAAGACAAGAAAAGCTATTACTATATCCGATACGGTTCCAATACCGTGCGCGCGAATCCGGAACAAGAGAGAGAGCTGATTGACATGACGAATTTTACTCCGTTCGACACTCGCCCGAATTTTGACGCCGTTGAGGAAGACATTTCTGAAATCTTGCTTTCTGAGCATCTGAAAACCACAAAAAGCAAACTTGCGAAACAGGTTAGAAAGCTTGGTGTTATGGAGGTCTTAAAGGATATGCAGCTTCTGGCTGGTCCTCCGGAACACCCATATATTCAAAATGTTGCCCTGATGATGTTTTGTGATCACGCGGATAAATTTTTTCCTTACACACAGGTTGAAATCACGAGGTTCCCGAACGGCAGCATAAAGGATCCGAGCAATTTCGTTGAGATCCCTCCGATAAAAGGTTCCGTGCCATATATAATAAGCGAAACTATGAAGTGGCTGCGGACAATGGTCATAGAGGAGATGGTCACTAAGATAGATTTCCAAATGGAGGCGGTGAGACGGTTTAACTATCCCTATAAAGCATTGGAAGAGGCGGTCGTCAACGCTTTTTATCACAGGGACTACATGTCATATCAGTCTGTGCTAATCGAAATTGAGCCCGAATGTATTCGCGTTGTCAGTTTCCCGGGTATTGATCGCTCAGTTCCCCTTGCGGATATAGAAAAGGGGGAGCGTTTCCCTTCCAGATACTACCGTAACAGACGCCTCGGGGAGTTTTTAAAGGAATTGAGTTTGACAGAGGGTAAATCCACGGGGATACCGACCATACAGGAAGAACTGCGAAATAACGGATCCCCCAGGGCTGTTTTCAAGACGGATGAAGACCGTAGGTCTGTCACCGTTGAAATCCCTATTCATCCGGATTTCTTGTCTGAGAATGAAAATGTCCTAAAAGAAGGCGAAAATGTCCTAAAAGAAGGCGAAAATGTCCTAAAAGAAGGCGAAAATGTCCTAA
>JAJQAJ010000015.1:0-5313 GCA_021203865.1 Clostridia bacterium | reverse complement strand
GAAAATGTCCTAAAAGAAGGCGAAAATGTCCTAAAAGAAGGCGAAAATGTCCTAAAAGAAGGTTCGACTGAATTAAGCAGGAAAGAACGGGATGTGATTGTTTTATTAAAGGCTGACAAAACCGCCACGGAGAAAACTCTTGCGGAAAAAATAGGCTGTGCCGAACGAACTGTACGAAGAGTCATTTTGGCACTGATTGACAAGGGCATGATTAAACGTGTCGGCTCACGGAAAGAAGGATATTGGGAGATTTCAGGTGAGTAATCTGAGAAGATTCTTTGTTCAAACCGAATATCCTCAAAACCCTGAGGTCATCGTGTCAGGGGATGAGTTCTGCCATGCGGCCAAGGTCCTCCGCGTCACTGAGGGGGAGGAGGTAGTGCTTTTGGACGGCTTCGGAAAAGAGTATTCGGCCATAGTCACGAAGGTTTCCAAAAAAGAGATGACCTGTCACATAACGGGTGAGGCTTTTTCCGACAAGGACCCCAAAAAAGACATTTATCTTCTGTGCGGTGCTCTTAAAGGAGACAAGACAGAACTCGTCATACAGAAGGCGACGGAGCTCGGGGCGACGAAAATCGGCATCTTCCGTTCAAAATACTGTTCGGCGTATTTCAACGACAACAGGGTCGAACGCTGGGAGAGAGTGTCGAGGGAGGCTGCCAAACAGTGCGGGAGATCTTCGCCTGGGTTAATTTTAACCTTCGATGATTTCGGCACCGCACTCGAATCGGCCGCCGGGTATGAAAACAAGCTTTTTTTCTGTGAGTTTGAAACCTTGTCCGGGGCGGACATGTCAAATCTTTCCGGGGACAGCTTCGCCGTCGTCGTCGGAAGTGAGGGCGGTTTTTCGGAAGATGAATACGCGCTCGCGAAAGAAAAGTACGCCTTCACGGGCATGAGCCTCGGAAAGAGGATTTTGCGGGCGGAGACCGCGGCAATTTCGGCGGTGACGCTCGTGTCTTATTTTGCTGGAGAATTGAAATCATGAAAATTTCTGTATTTACACTGGGCTGCAAGGTCAACGAGGTTGAATCCGCCTCGATGATGTCTACATTGGAAGATCTCGGATTTGAGGTTACCAACAAGCTTCGGTTCGCGGACGCATATGTTCTCAACACCTGCGCGGTGACGAAGGAGGCGGAAAAGAAGAGCAGACAGCTCATCGCCAGGGCGAAAAAATGGAATCCGGACGCCAAAATATACATATGCGGCTGCGCGTCGGAAAAGAACGCCGCCCAGTTTGAAGAAAAGGGATGCGAGGTTTTCGGGGTGCGCGACAGAGGGGAAGTTGTGGCGAAAATCGCCGAAGAAAACTCCCTTGTGTTTGGCGGTGAGCTTCTCTATCCCAAACAGGTCAAGACGCGCGGCTTTGTCAAAATATCCGACGGATGCAATAGGTTCTGTTCATACTGTGTGATACCGTATCTTCGCGGAAGAGTCCGCAACAGGCCCATCGCTGACATAGTGGAGGAAGTGAAAGCAACGCACAGCCTGGAAGTCGTTCTCACTGGAATAGACATTTCCGCATATGATGAGGGCGGCGGGCTTTACGCGCTCATCGACGCACTTAAATGGGAGCGCGACAAAAGGATACGTCTCGGTTCCCTTGAATGCGAGGTCATTGACGAGCGGCTTTTGGAGGCGCTTAAAAATCTTCCCGATTTCGCGCCTCAGTTCCATCTTTCTTTGCAAAGCGGCAGCGATGATGTGCTGAGGGCCATGAACAGGCATTACACGAGGGATGAGTACCTTGACAAATGCCGTCTAATATACAGTTATTTTCCCGACGCGGCGATAACGACCGACGTCATAGTGGGCTTTCCGACTGAAACGGAGGATGATTTCAATAAGACTCTGTCCGTTATTGACGAGGCCGGCATAGCGAGGGTGCATGTCTTCCCGTATTCACCGAGGGAGGGCACCGCCGCGTGGAAAATGGATGATGTCGCCCGGGGAGAAAGAAACGAGAGGGCGGGAAGACTCCTTAATATCGCGGCCAAAGCGGAGGGAAGATACGCTGAGGCGTTCTACGGAAAAGAAGAAAAAGTCCTTTGGGAGGAAAAGACCGGGGACTACATGATGGGTTACACCGGTAATTACATAAGGGTGTACGGTTTGGGATTTAGAAGAGGCATGGAAAAGATCAAAGTGGGGTCTTATTCATATTATTACAGAGGGGCGTTCATTCTTGAAAAATGGTGACAGCACGGCATCCGTCGCCGTGAAGAGATTTTTCGCGGAGACATTCCGGTGCCACGGAAAAAGAGAATATGAGGAAGTTTTCACGCGCGGTGTGAAGAGCAAAAAGGGTACGAACGATGTTTATCCCTGGATGTATCTTCGTTTCTTCGTGCTTCTTTTTGCGCTATTCACGCTTGTCCTCGTCGCGATGTACGGCTTCGGGAACGTTCTTTTGTATCCCACTGCGGTGGCTCTGGGCGGGATATGCTTCACGCTTCCCTTTATGCTTCTCCTTTACGAAATTTATCCCGGAAAGGATTTTTCTCTCGCGAAACTTCTCGGGATAATCGTAATCGGCGGGATTTTTTCCATCATTCTCGCCATGGCGTTTTACTACGTTATCCCCGACCCGGAAGGGTGGCTTGACTCGTTTGAAGTTGGATGCGTTGAGGAATTTTCCAAGGCGGTCATAGCCATTCTCATCTTTCTTGCCGTGAAGAAGAGAAACCCCTATCTCGCGTTTTTGGTCGGCGCGGCCGTCGGCGCGGGTTTTTCCGTCATCGAGGACATGGGCTACATCTTCGTCTATTCGTCGAACACGCTTGTGATCTCCGGAAGCGACATAGTCGAACTTTTCGTCGGCCGCGGGATATCGACGTTCTGCACGCACATATTATGGACGGGACTCATAACATGGGCTTACGCAAGGCTGAGAAAAGACGCGAAAAGAATAGTCAACTTCATATGCGTGTGTCTTCTTTCCATAGCGCTTCACATGCTCTGGGACGCGCCGGTGTACGGCGTTGGAGGAAGTTTTATATGCGTGGGATGCGGGATATGCGCGGGCGTGTTCGCCATTGTGGTCGCGGCCACGGAGTGGAGAAAGGCCGGCATAAAAAGAGAGGGTATTTCATCGCGCGCCTTCGGGACGAGTCGGGAAAAGACCCCGCCGTATTTCAGACAGGGTGCCAAAATAAGTACCGGGACGGCGCTGGTTCTCGTCTGCGTCTGTGCGCTCGTGTACGTCTTTTTACCCATATATGTGGGATACGGGATTGTTTCGTTCAGCGACCCCGAAAGGTTTGTGGCATACGCGCAGGAATATTATGACCTTGATGCCGACACCGAAAGACCTTTTGACGAAGACGCGGATGTTTTCGGCGAGGTGGAGATTAAATTGGGCGATGAAACCATAATCTTTGCCGCCCAAAACGAAACCATGGAGAGTGAAGAGGAAGAGGGCGTGTATTTCACATACACTTATGTGTACAGGGCGGAGGAGGACGAATGGTCGCTTGAAGACATTTTCGTTGAAATCCTTGAGGACGATGTGTCCGCCGTGTACGAATATGAAACCGTGATGTGGCAGGGAGAGAAATATCTCAGCTATTTCGCGGTGAACCCGTACATCTCCGGGGTCACCGTGGAGGACGACGGCACGGTTGTCGCGACATTGTATGATGACGCGTATGTGTACGCCCCCGATTATTACAATCCGGAAGGTTCGCTTTCCGTCATCGTGACGGCGGCGGCCCTGGTGGTTGCCGACATCGTGGTTTTGGTGACACTGTTGGTTTTGGCGAGAAAAAAGAGAAAGAAGGAAGACGGCACAATTAACTTGTAAATTGTGATTGAAAGGATTTGCGGACATGGGTGAAAACCAGAACATTGAGTACAAACAAAGCTGACATAGTGACCATTTGAAATGGATTTGCGGCTTCGCCAACGCTCAGGGTGGCAGACTGTACATAGGGTGCGATGACACCGGAAAAGTCATCGGTGTCGAAAAGTCAAAGAAGCTGCTTGAGGACATCCCAAATACGGTGAAAAACACGCTTGCCATACTTGTCGACGTCAATCTTTTGACAGATGATGGGAAGGATTATATTGAAATCATTGTTCCTTCCTATTCGGTTCCGATTTCCTACAATGGTGTTTATTACCGCAGGTCGGGCGCCACGAACCAGACGCTGGAGGGACGGGACCTGGACTCGTTCTTGCTCGGGAAAGGCGGGGTCACAGGGGATGCCAGCCCTTTACCCTCGTTCACTGTCGACGACGTTGACGACGCGGCACTGGAATATTTCAAAAAGATGGCCATAAAAAAAGGACGCCTTGACTCAGACTCACTGGACGAACCAAAAGAAATGGTACTGCAAAGATTGTCTCTTTTCAAGGGCTCGTATCTGACGAACGCAGCGATGCTCCTCTTTTCCAGGGATCCGGAAAAATGGGTCCAGGGCGCTTACGTCAAAGTCGCTTATTTCGAAGGCCCCGACATAATCTATCAGGACGAGGTTCACGGCTCAATCATAGAGCAGGTCGAGAAGACGAAGGAGCTTGTGTATTACAAATATCTGAAGGCGAAAATTACATATGAGGGGCTCTATCGGAGAGAGCGGTATTTTGTGCCGGAAGATGCCTTCCGTGAGGCCTTGATAAACGCCATATGTCACAAGCCGTATGAATCGCTCATTCCCATTCAGGTCAGTGTGTATGACGACAAGGTTTATATCGGCAACATCGCGTATCTGCCGGAAGAGATGACGTTAGAGAGACTTATGGGCAAACACATGTCCATGCCATACAATCCAAAGATCGCCCAAGTCTTCTATTTGGCCGGACTTATTGAAAGCTGGGGCCGTGGCATTGAGAAAATTTCCAATATCTGTGAAGAGGATGGAGTTTATCCGCCAGAATACACAACTGCGTCCGGTAAGGACATCATGGTTAAATTCTCCGCTCCGGTGGAAAGACTCGTTCGTTTAGTTCCCGTCAACCCGGATGACAGGAGAAACTATCAGCTGGATGACATTTCATGTAAAATTCTTGCCCTCCTTTCAGAAGATCCCGGATGTTCTCGCACTATGATTTCTCAGAAGATGTCCTTGAGTGTTAGCACTGTTGCCCGTTATGTACGACAGTTGAAGGAAAAAGGTTTTATAGAACGTGTTGGCTCTGACAAAAAAGGATACTGGAACATTGTTAAAAATAGTGTTGACCATACATCTTGACACATCAATGCCATAGCTTTCATTGTTGATGACATAATTTTAAACGGCAGAAGACGTAGTTGCGTCTTTTGTAAATGACGCTGTAAATGACGCTGTAAATGACGCTGTAAATGAC
>JAJQAJ010000017.1 GCA_021203865.1 Clostridia bacterium | reverse complement strand
CAACATTTCTCGCATGCCGACGAGGCAAGTGGAATTTACTTTGACAATTTACGCGATGTGTGAAATTCATACGAAATTGGTTAAAAATGCAGTATTTTTATATTAAAAGAGTTTACAAGGCATATGAATCCTTATATAATTGAACGCGATTTTTTTTAGATGTGTCCGGAAAATTCCGGCTTCGGAGAAAGCCATGATAAGATACGTAAGATGTCCGAGATGTGACCTCAACTACATAAACGCTGACGAACAGCAGTACTGCGACGTCTGCCTCGCTGAGATGAAAGGCACAAAGCTTAAATTCGCCGACATCGAAGACGATGAGCTTTTGGAAGACGAACTTCTTGACGACGAGGAGGCGACCGAGATTTGCCCCGTGTGCGGGGTGAACCGCATGAAACCCGGTGACACGATGTGCGATGACTGCAAATCCAAAGATGTGTATGAGGAAGACGTCACGCTCAACACTGACGAGGACGAGGAATGGAAAACTTATCTTGACGATGAGGATGAAGGTGATGTCACAATAGACGAGGGACTTCTGGAAGAAGAACTTGAAGAGCTCGACAGGGAGGAAGAGGAAGCTGACGACATGTATCATGGTGAGGATGAGCCCGACGACTTTGATGAATCGTTTGAGTCGATAGATTTTGACGACGAGGACGATGACGAGGATGACGAAGACGACGATGACCAGGATGAATTTTAGATAAGGCGAGGTGAAAGCTCCGGGGCGGCCCGGGGCTTTTTTAGTCACGTGAAATTGGCGAAAATATATTGTTATAAGTACACCGGCTGTGGTATAATTTTTTCATGAATGAGGCAAGGACAAAGGCATACGCCAAGGTGAATCTCACGCTCGACATACTCGGAAAGACTGACGCATATCACATGATAGACAGTCTTGTCACGACGGTGGACCTATTTGACGTCGTGAGGGTAAAAAAAAGAAGAGACGATGACGTCACAATGCGCATGCGCGGACTTTCCACGGAACTTATGCCTCCCGAGGAAAACAACGCGTACAGGGCCGCGAAGCTCTATATGGATAGGTTCGGGACGCCCGGCGTCGACATTTTCATAGACAAAAACATCCCGCTTGGTGCGGGGCTCGGCGGTTCGTCGGCCGACGCGGCCGCGGTCTTGTCGCTTCTTGCTCTTTTGTATGAGGACGGAAACCGGGAAGAGCTCAAAGAGATGGCAGATGCGTGCGGCAGTGACACGGGGTATCTTCTGGAAGGCGGATACGCCGAAATGACGGGAAGAGGCGACGAGGTAAGTTTTTTTGACACGGACCTTCGTCTTGACATTCTTCTCTGTGTCCCAAGGTCTGAGATTTCGACACGGGAATGCTACGCCGCCTCGGACAAGGTTAACGTGAGAGTGCGCCACACGACGAAAAATGCCGTTGAAGCGTTAAAGCATGGGAATGTCGAGGCTCTCGGACAAAGCCTATCGAACGGTCTTTTCCCCGCGGCGGCTTCAATGTCTGAGGACATCATAAGGGCGTATGAGGAACTTTTGAAGTTCTCCCCTCTCGGTGTGAACATGACGGGCTCGGGAAGCTGTGTGTATGCGCTTTGTGAAAACGATTCGTTTTGTTCATACATGAAAAGTAGGGTCAGGGGACCTTTCAGATTGATACAGACAAGGACCTGTCGGGTCAAAAGAGAATATATAAGCGCGGAGGAAAATAATGTCTGAAGAACGCATGATGGATAACGACGAGGACGTCGACAAAGATAAGAAGATACGGCTATCTCAGGGCGAAAAAGCAAAAAAAGATGGAAAATACGAGATAATAACCAACGAAGAAGGTGAAACCGAGCTCATCCTGCATGACGATGAAAAAGATGAGCCCGCGGCGGATGAAGAGGACGCTGACCTTTCATACGAGCTTCCCGATGAATATGAAGAGGAAGACGACGTTTTCGGCTCTCTCACCGCGGACGACATAGAAGAAGCCATGAGGATCAAAAAAGAGGAAGAGCGCGAGGTCAGAGAAAAAGTAGAAGAGCTGATGGGTATGGCTGATGAGGCTTTGAAATCCTCCAGGTATTCGTCAGCCGCCGAGTACATTGACCAGGCGGAGGAGCTTTCAGAGCTTTCCGGGGAGATGTGCGTCATGAAACTTGTGGCGTTGACCGCGGGGTTCACCGATTTTTCCGAAGCGGAGAAGATTTCCGACGCGGCGAGGAAAGTAAGAAAATCCGCGGACGATGGGCAGAAAGAGACGCTTCACAAGAGATATTACAAGAGCGTCAAGGCCATGGCGGACTTAGACACGGGCAAAATTGAAGAGCTTAAAGCGGAGAACGAAAAGGCAAAGGCGGAAAGGCGTGAGATGCTCATCCCGCAGCGAAAAAAAGCCGCGAGAGATTTTTTCATAACCTTAGGAGTTTTCGTCGTCCTCGCCGCCGTGGCGATAGCTTTTCTGTCCATCATGTTCTCCATAGAGGAAATGACCTACGTCATCGTGGCCGCGGTGTTCAGCGGCGCCGCTGTCGTCACGCTCATCGTCATGATTGTCATGGCGAGATTTTACGCACGGGCCGCGGGACTTTGCAAGCTCAATGAGAAGGACTCGTCCACGAAACTCGGAAGGGAACTTCTCGGTATGACGGAGAGGTTCGATGCCGAAACGGCCTGCTGTGAGGCGATGTCCCCTCTTTTTCAAGACTCTTCCGAAGAAAAGAAATGATGATATACCTTGACCACGCCGCGACAACCAGACCGGACGGGGAAGTTCTTTCGGCGATGATGCCGTATCTTACCGACTCGTACGGGAACGCGTCGTCGCAATATGAAATCGGAAGGCGGGCCGCCGGCGCGGTGTCGGAGGCGAGAGATTTGATTGCGTCACTCGTGGGTTCTAAAAGCGAGGAGATATTTTTCACCTCGGGAGGCACCGAGGCCGACAACTGGGCGCTGAGAGGCGCATATTCCGCGCGCAAAGGGCACATCGTGCTCTCCGCCATAGAACATCCCGCGCTTTTATCGTGCGCGGAGGACATGAAAAAAGAGGGCGCGGAAATCACTCTTGTCAATCCCGGCGCTGATGGTCTTATAACCCCGGAAGCCGTGGAAAGCGCCATGAGAGACGACACCGTCTTTGTCGGTGTCATGGCCGCAAACAATGAGACCGGAGTCGTGCAGCCCGTGAAAGAGATAGGGAGGATGTGTGCCGAAAAAGGTGTTTTCTTTTTTTCCGATCACGTCCAGACGGCGGGAGTGCTTCCCTTCATGACGCCGTACGTGGGAGGGCTTTCGTTTTCCGCCCACAAAATATACGGTCCAAAGGGTGTCGGCGTGCTCATGGTCAAAAAAGAGGTTAAAATTAACCGCCTTGTGGCGGGCGGCAGACAGGAAAGAAACCAAAGGGGCGGAACAACCAACGTCGCGGGCATTGTCGGATGCGCGAAGGCGCTGGAAATCGCTGTCCGGGACGCCGAAAAAAACAACAGAAGAATTTCCGCTTTGAGGGATGAATTTGTACGCGGAACACTTCAAAAAATCCCGGGAAGCCGCTTAAACGGATGCGCTTCCGAAAGGCTCCCTTCCAACGCCAACATAATGTTTCCGGGATGCACGGGGGAGAAGATACTCATGCTTTTGGACGCGCGCGGCATCGCCGTGTCGACGGGTTCGGCGTGCGCTGCGGGTGCGGTGGAGCCGTCACATGTTCTTCTGGCGATGGGACTTTCCGATGAGGAGGCGAGATCGTCCGTGAGGTTTACGTTCGGGAGAGAGAACACCGAAAAAGACGTTTCAGACACGCTTTCCGCTCTGGAGGACGCCATTTCGACGCTTAGAAAATGAGACCCACGGTTTTAAGCGGGCCGAAATTTTCTCATAAAACGAGAAACAACGCAAACCGGAGTTTGCGCCGCTTCCAAAAATATGATAAGGGGGAAATAGATACGTGACATTCTCGTTTCGTAATCTACATCAACAATTATACAGAATGTCCGCATAATGTAAATAAATACGCGGAAATTTTTTTTATTCCTTGATTTTTTATACACTCAACCATAAAATGTTAAAAATTCACAAAGTGTGAATTTCTAACAACAGACGGCTTCGGGCACAATTTTTGTGTGTCCGATAAAGACCTTACTCGAAACTTGATTCGGGACTTGATTTTAACTTTTATGGCGTGCTATACTCTTTTTGTAATAGAGAATATTTAAGTTCATAGGGGAAGGAAGCCGAACATGGGAGATTATTTGAATCCCGGTAACGAAAAATTTCATAATTACGTGAGCGACGACATTTATGTTGACAAAACCGGGCTTATCGCATACACCAACAGTCATATTTCAAAGTCCGGAAGATTTATGTGTGTGACGCGTCCGAGAAGGTTCGGCAAGTCTTATGTCGCAGATATGCTCACGGCATATTACAGCCGGGAGTGCGATTCGAGCGCACTTTTCGATGGTCTGGACATCGCCGCCGATGAAACTTATAAAGCGCATCTCAACAAATACAATGTGATATATTTCGACGTCGCCCAAATAATAAAAACGGACGTTGACGCGAAGAGTGGGATAGCAAAGCTCACGTGCAAGCTCATTAAGGAGTTAAAAAGAGAATTTCCCGCCACAGATTTCGCCGACGATGAAGATCTTTTTTCTGTAATCTCCGACGTTTACCGCGAAAATCAAATAGGATTTGTTGTTATAATAGATGAATGGGACTGCCCATTTAGAGAGAGAAAAAATGATTCGGAAAGTCAAAAGCTTTATTTGCAGTTTCTCAAAGACATGCTGAAAAATCGTGCATATGTGTCTCTCGCTTACATGACGGGTATTTTGCCCATAAAAAAATACTGCACAGGGTCCGCGCTTAACATGTTTGATGAGTTTACGATGTTGAGACCCGGCCCACTCAAAGAATTTATAGGGTTTACCGAGGAAGAAGTTGGAAAAATCTGCGTCGAATCCGAATTTACGGAAAAAGATATGAAGGATTGGTACGACGGATATTGTCTAGACGGACTCGAAATATACAATCCGAACTCGGTGGTAAGCGCGCTAAGGTTCGGGGAGCTTTCGAATTACTGGTCCGGAACAGAAGCTTTTGAAGATCTTCTTTCCTATATCAAGGTGAACGTCGACGGGCTCCACGACGCGCTTTGTAGCATTTTCGCGAATGAAAAATACGTCCTTGATGTCCGGACGACCTTCCCGAATGACCTTGTCAATTTGAAATACAAAGAAGATTACATCATCGCACTTATACACCTTGGGTATCTGTCATATAACTCAAAGGATAAAACTGTGACGATTCCAAACCATGAGGTCCGAATTCTCTTCGAGGACGCTGTCATCAAGATGGGTCCCTCCGTCGTTGCCACATATTACGAGTACACTCAAAAACTTCTTGACGCCACACTCTCGGCATGTGCGGAAGACGTTGCCTGCCTTATCGGAAAAATTTTCGCAAAGTTCACGAGAAGAAAGGGATATGAAAACGAGGATGATTTCGGAAACTTCATATATTCCTCATACATCGCCGCGGAGGACTACTACGATGTGGTGCGGGAAGCGCAGACAAGGTGGCTAAAAATGGCGGACTATCTTTTCTATCCGAACCTTTTGAAGGCGAGGGCGGGAAGGACATATCTTCCGGGAGTCATTATAGAGCTCAAAAACGAGAAGACCGCGAAAGCTGCCGCAGACCAAATAGAGGAAAAAGGGTACGACGACTACTTCGAGTACAGAGGCTATCACGGGGACGTCATACACGTGGGGTTGGATTTCAAAAAGATGACGGCGGAAAAAAGGCTCGAGCTCGCGAAGAAAAGCTCCTCTGGAAATGAGTCAAAAGACAAGACGTATTCTTCCGGAAATGATGCGGGACTTGACACAAAAGCGGAGATTGTGCATTTTTGTGAGATACGAAAGTACCGGATTTAAATAGCTCCCGACGCGTGACCATGTATAGCAATGGCCGGAGAAGGAATTTTTGGCCGGGAAAATCATTTGACTTAGAAAATCTTATTTGCTATACTTTTACCGCTTGAAAGCAAATCAGAGGCCTCGCGCAAAGGGGGGATAAATTATGGCGACAATCAAAGTCAATGAGAACGAGTCGGTCGACAGCGCTCTCAGGAGATTCAAGAGAAAGGTTTCCCGCGACGGAATCATAGCCGATCTCAAAAAGAAAGAGTACTACGAATCCCCTTCTGTCAAGAGACGCAAGAAGTCAGAGGCCGCGCGCAAGAAAAACAGAAATTGAAAATAGGGTCTGCCTTGTTTTTTTCAAAGCAGACTTCTTTATTATTTTTTGGGTTTTGACATATGGACGACATTTTAGGCTCACTCAACGAAGATCAGATAAAACCCGTCATGGACACGGAGGGACGCGTTCTTGTGCTCGCCGGGGCGGGAAGCGGGAAGACGAGGGTTCTTACGTCCCGCATAGCCTACATACTCGAAAAGGGTCTCGCGCATCCCTCGCAGATACTCGCGATAACCTTCACGAACAAGGCCGCCGGTGAGATGAGAGACAGGATAAATGTCATGGTGGACAATTCATCAGAGATGTGGATAAGTACCATACATTCAATGTGCTCCAAAATCCTCCGTTCTAACGGCAAGGCCATAGGCATAGAGCCCAATTTTTCCATTTACTCCGAAGTCGAAAGGGCCAACGTCATAAAGAAGGTCATAAAGGAGAAAAATCTCGGAGAGGACAAAGTCTTCAAAAGCGCGAGAGACAGTATAGCCTCGGCAAAATCCCTGGGCATTGACCCCGAAAGCTACTTTGGGCTGCACAGGTATGAACGCAACATGCGGACGATATGCGATGTGTTCGAGGCGTATGAGGAACACCTCAAACACAACAATTCGCTCGATTTTGACGATCTTCTCATAAAGACCCGTCAGCTTCTCACGGAAGACGCGGAGACTCTCGCCTTCCTTTCCGACAAGTTCAAATACGTGCTTGTGGACGAGTTCCAGGACACGAACGCCATACAGTACGAGATAATAAAGCTTCTGTCGTCCCGACACGGCAATCTTTTCGCCGTGGGCGATGATGACCAGTCGATATACGGCTGGCGCGGCGCGGAGATAGGCAACATTTTAGATTTTGACAAGGATTTCCCGGACGCCAAAATATACAAGCTCCAGAGAAACTACCGTTCGTCATCGAGCATACTCGATCTCGCGAACGTCATTATCAAAAACAACGCGTCGAGGCGGCCCAAGACTCTGTGGACGCAAAGGGGTCCGGAGACACCGCCGGAATACTATGAAGCGGATGAGGAATCGGAAGAGGCCATGTATGTCGCGAGGACCATTCTCGACGAAAAAAGAAGACGCGGATGCTCATATTCCGATTTTGCCGTGCTCATGAGGATGAACTCCCTCACGAGGTCATTCGAGCAGGAATTTACGAAATATGCGATACCGTTCAAGGTGTTCGGCGGATTCAGATTCTTTGAGCGAAAGGAGGTCAAGGACCTTCTCGCGTACATGCGGCTCATATCCAATCCCTTTGACGACGAGGCCTTCATGAGGATTGTAAACATTCCGAGAAGAGGCATCGGGGAAAAGACTTTGGAAACGATTGAGGCGTTCGCCGCGGCCGGCGACACAAACCTTTATTTCGCGTCCCTCAACGCCGACAAACTTGACATAACCCATTCCGCCAAACAGAAGCTTAGCGCGTTCGCGGACTTCATAAGGGACATGGTGCTCTATTCTCAGACCGAGACGGTCATAGGGCTTGTCAACAAAATGACAGAGGCAACCGGCATACGGAAATATTATCTGGACGGCACGGAGGAAGGTGACACGAGGGCGGCGAACGTCGACGAATTCGTCGCTTCCGTGGAGGAGTTTTCGAGACTCAATCCCACGGCGACTCTTGACGATTATTTGAATCAGGTGACGCTTTCCACCACGACGGACGACATGGATGAGGGTGAATATGTCACCGTCGCGACAATCCACGCTGTGAAGGGCCTTGAATTTGACGAAGTGTTCATAAGCGGGCTCGAAGAGGGAGTGATGCCCATATCGAGGGCTTCGGACGACGTCGACATTGAAGAGGAGAGGCGGCTCATGTACGTCGCCGTGACGAGAGCGAAGTCGAGGTTGTATCTCACGCGTTCGTGTTCGAGATACATGTACGGAAGCCGGGAACCCACCGCCATGTCGATGTTCCTTGACGAGGCGAGAGAGGTGATGGGAAATAGGATACCCCGTACAAAAGGGATCTTTCCCTCACGCGGCGCGAGACGCGGCGTGGAGAGCGATTACGAGAAATTCGGTTTCGCGCCGGACGCCGAAAGCTCTTACGACGCGCCCATTCCGTCCAAGAGCGGTAAAAACATAACCTTCGGGGTGAAAACCGGTCCCGCGCCTGACAAAAGCGGCGTATACAGCGTAGGTATGCGTGTGGAACACAAAAAGTACGGTGAGGGCCAGGTTGTCGGTCTTCTGAAGGACGGGAGGGCGATTTTGGTCAAGTTCAAAACCGGCAACATCATGGAACTTTCCGCGGCGATAGCGCCGCTCACGATAATATCCGAGGAGTGAGGCAATGCCAGAGAGAAGGAGATATTTGATAGACACTCTCAACAGATGGGCGTATGAATACTATGTTCTGGACAATCCGTCCGTTGAGGACAGTGAGTACGACAGGCTCTATGACGAACTTCGTGAGATAGAAAGAGACACCGGCGTCGTGGACGACGATTCTCCGACAAGGCGTGTGGGCGGTGAACCAGTCAAAGCTTTTTCGAGGCATGAACACATAGCGAGGCTTTACAGCCTTGACAAAGCGGTTTCCTATGATGAGCTCGACGCTTTTTTCACGAGGGTAAGAAAGGTTGTGCCAAATCCCGAATACACCGTCGAATACAAACTGGACGGACTGACGATGTGTCTTACGTACGAGGACGGCAAATTCAAATGCGCGTCGACGAGGGGCAACGGTCAGTTTGGCGAGGACGTCACGGCGCAGTGCCTCACAATCCATTCGTTTCCTCTCACCATCAGCAGAAAAGGGACGTGTGAGGTGCAGGGCGAGGCGATAATACGTCTTAGCGCTCTCGAAAAATATAACAAGACTGCGAAAGAACCTTTGAAAAACGCGAGAAACGCCGTCGCGGGGGCCATAAGAAACCTTGACCCCGCTGTCACCGCGTCAAGGTCGCCCGAGATACTTTTCTATAACGTCAACTACCTTTCGGATGGAGAACCGCTCAAAACACAGGAGGAGCACTTTGAGTTTCTCAAAAAAGAGGGGTTCAAGGTCTATCCTTTTGTCAGGGTCTGCCGCTCCCGCGATGAGGTCATAGAGGCCATAGAGGAGATAGAGGTCGAAAGGAAGAAAATAGACGTCCTTACGGACGGCGCTGTCATAAAGCTTAGCGACACCGACGGAAGGGCGAAACTTGGATACACCGACAAGTTTCCGCGCTGGGCGGTCGCGTATAAATTCGAGGCCGAGGAGAGCGAAACAAAAGTGAAGGATGTCATCTGGCAGGTCGGACGCACGGGGAAACTCACACCGCTCGCGATTGTCGAACCTGTAGAACTTGCCGGGGCTACTGTCAAAAAAGCCACCCTCAACAATTTCGCCGACATAAAGAGAAAGAACGTCAAAATAGGGGCGAAGGTGCTCATAAGACGTTCAAATGAAGTTATCCCCGAAATTCTGGGCGCGATTGAAGACGGGGAAGGCTCCGCCGTTGAAATAGAAAAGCCCTCCGTATGCCCGTACTGCAAAAGCCCGGTCTTTGAATACGGGGCGAACCTTTTTTGCTCGAATAGGAACTGCCCGCCGAGGATAGTCCAAAAGATTGCGCACTTCGCGCAAAAGGACGCCATGGACATAGACGGACTTTCCGAAATGACAGCGAAAATGTTCAATGAGAAAATTGGCCTCACACGCTGTTCGGACCTCTATTTTCTGAAACGCGAGGACATTGAGGGGCTCGACGGCATGGGCACGAAAAAGACCTCAAACCTTCTTTCATCCATAAAAAAGAGCAAAGACGCGCCCCTTGACAGGTTTCTTTTCGCTCTCGGTATAGGCGGTATAGGAAAAGTGGCCGCAAAAGATCTCGCGCGCGCGTTCAAATCGGTGGACGGCCTGAAAAATGCCACAAAAGAAGAGCTTATCGAACTGGAAAACATAGGCGACATAACCGCGGACGGGATAGTGGGCTGGTTTGCCGATGAGGAAAACGCGGCCGAAATCGAAGCTTTGAGGCTGGCGGGGATAGACCCCAAAGCCGCGGATGCGAAGACGGCGGACGGGCCTTTTTCCGGGGAGTTCGTCGTTCTTACGGGAACGCTGGAGTCACTCAAAAGGTCGGACGCGCAAAAGCTCATAGAAGAGAGAGGCGGCGAATGCCAAAGTTCGGTCACGGGGAAAACCACGCTCGTCATCGCGGGCGAGGCCGCGGGGTCAAAGCTTGACAAGGCAAAAAAACTCGGCATCAAAATAATAGACGAAGCCGAGTTCAAAGCCCTTCTGGGGTAGATTTGCCGGGGACTGTTGAGGTCCAACTTTAGTCAAGGTACGGACTTTACGATTTGACCCTTACGCCGAGGGAGCCGCAGGAGGGCTTTCCCGGGATTATAATTGAGACGGAGTGCCGCAAAACGGAAGAAGGACTCGGCGCGGCCGCGGACGGTGTGCGTTCGGCATGCCGCTGACAAGAGAATTTTTATTCTTAAAATAAAAGCGCCGCGGGGCGCTTTTTTCACACCAGTATTATGAGTTTGTTTTTTGCTCTCGTTATGGCCGTGTAAAGCCAGTTTGTTCTGTTTTCCTTGAACGCGTAAGATTCGTCGAACACGACGACCTTGTCAAATTCGCTTCCCTGCGCTTTGTGGCAGGAGACGCAGTATCCGAACTCGAATTGATTGAGTTTAAAGGCACTCTTTCCGCGAAGATTTTTGGCGACGGGTGAGAGAAAGTACTCGTCTTTTCCCCGGGGCGTGCCCGTCACGAAAAATGACGCGTCAAAGGGAATGGTGTACGGGCAGGGCGTGTCGAGGAAGTCAGGAGAAAATTCCATGAAACCTATGCCTTGGTCCATGTCGTATTCTATGTTCCGGGCGGTGCCTATTATGCCGTTCACAAGGTTGAAAACCTCGCCCTCGTCTATGTATTCCTCCCAGTTGTTGTTGACGCAGATGAGTTTGTCACCATCCTCGGGAAGAGAGGTGTGACCGGTGTAGATTCTCATCTCCTCGTTTATCTTCTGCCGGGTCCGGTTAAGACCGCAGATGAGCTGGTCGGCGCTGAGCATATATTTTCGCTGGCGTCTCGGGTCGAGCGTCGATCTTTTGAGGACGAACGCCCTGTCACCGTAGTTGCCGGGCATTATGCGTTCGCCCTTTCTCGCGAGCTCGGAAAGGTATATTATCGGGTTGTCCTTTTCCTGCCTGACTATCGTTTCAAGTGTGCAGTCAGCGTGTTTGAGCCTTGTGCCGGTGCCTTCTATCGGCGGAAGCTGGGCGTTGTCGCCGCACATGAGAATTTTGATGTTGTATGACGCGAGGTCGTAAAGCGTCTGGTCGGTGACCATGGAGGCCTCGTCGAGGACTATGAGTTTTATGGACGAGTCGATTGTGTCCCTTTTGGTGAACACGAGTTTTTCAACCGTCACCTTTTCGCCTCTGACCTCGACTTCTTTTTCTTCCAGCCTCGCCTGGTATATGAGGTGGTGAAGCGTCGTGGCTATCGTGCCGCCCTGTATCAGCACCGTGGCGGCTTTTCCCGTTGGGGTGACGAAAGCGGCGCTCTTTCCGGGTATGAGGCCTAAAACGTCACACACGACGTGACGTATGAGCGTGGTTTTGCCTGTTCCGGCGTAACCCGCCAGAACGAAGAGTTTGCCGCTCTCCTTCAAAAACCAGTGCTTTATCAAACTGGCCGCCCTCTCCTGGTCGGCAGTGAGTTCGAAATCCATGCGTCCATTATAAATACAGTAAGTGGAATTGTTAAATAAATTGACTAAAAAGCACCGAATTGGGTCTTATGACACACTATTTTTACCGTCACGGCGGTGAAATTTAAAAACGAATATTGACTATAACCCGGACGGGTATTATAATTTGTTTATTAAAAAAGCGTCTTTTTTGACGTGTATAAGGGGGATGTTAATGGCATACAAGACCAAAGAATGGCGCGAATCGATGCGCGTCACGGTGGACTACAACTACATGATGAAGTCCAACATCGGGGAAACCGGAATTGACGAGAGTGACATCGCGGCGATGAAGGGTGCGGCTGACGAGGCGTTCAAATATGTCAAGGAAAACCGCGGCAAAGATGAAATCTTCATGGGATGGACGGAGCTTCCCTACAACCAGACGGAGATTGTGAATGACATAATCGTGACCGCGAAACAGGTGAGGAGAAAGTTTAAGGCGTTTGTCGTTCTTGGCATTGGCGGCAGCGCTCTCGGGCCTTCCATGATATTCAACGCACTTTGTCATCTCCATCACAACGAGGTCAAAAAATCACAGCGCGGCGGCGCTCCCAGATTCTATGTCGAGGACAACGTCGACCCCGTCAGGATGAAGGCGCTTTTGGACGTCATAGACCCTAAGGAGACGTGCTTCAACGTTATCTCCAAGTCCGGCGCGACATCCGAGACGATGACCCAGTATCTCATAATCGCCGATCTTCTTGAAAAGGCCGGTGTCAATCTCTATGAAAACATGATTTTCACGACCGACGCGTCAAAGGGAAATCTTAACAAGATTGATGAGGCCATCGGCGGAAAATTCAAAAAGTACGTGCTTCCCGACGGTGTCGGCGGTAGATTCTCGGAGCTTTGCCCCGTAGGTCTTCTTCCCGCGGCGGTACTCGGGATTGACATAAAGGGCTTGCTCGCAGGCGCCGCATACATGGACAGCATCTGCACCAAACCTTCCGTGGAGAAGAATCCCGCTCTCGCGTGCGCCGTTTTGCAGTACATCGGGATGAAAATGGACCCCGCGAAGAACATAAACGTTCTCATGCCCTATTCTGACAACCTGAAACTCATAGCTGATTGGTATTGTCAGCTCTGGGCAGAATCGCTCGGCAAGGCGACCGACTATGACGGGAACACCGTCAACGCCGGCACGACGCCCGTCAAGAGCCTCGGCGTCACGGACCAGCACTCCCAGGTTCAGCTCTACATCGAAGGGCCCTATGACAAAATAATAACCTTCGTGTCTGTCGGCAAATACGCCGCGGAGATGGTCATCCCCAAGGGCTGCCAGGACATTCCCGATGTGGGGTTCCTCGGCGGACATTCCATGGAGGAGCTCATAAAGGCCGAAAACAAGGCCACGTCATACGCTCTCGCCAAAGCCGGGAGAATGAACTACACGATAAACATGCCTGAAGTGAACGCGTTCACGATGGGCGAGCTCATGTATATGCTTGAGCTCCAGACGGCTTACACAGGCGCTCTTCTCAACATCAACACATTCAACCAGCCCGGTGTCGAAAACGGCAAAAAGGCCACGTTCGCCCTCCTCGGAAAGAAGGGTTATGAGGCCCAGAAAAAAGAGATGGACGAGGATGCGAATGTTGGCGGCGGCAAGTTTGTCGTTTGAAAAATGTCTTTGATTTAGAAGAGGGCGGGAGTCATTCCGCCCTTTTCACGAAGTTTGAAGATGGACGTTTTTCTCATAGTGGTGATATCGGTTTCCGCCGTCATTTTGCTTTCGCTTATCATTTTGTTTGTGACCGCGGGAGTCGCGCTCCACATCGGAACGGCCACGAGGTTTGACAGACGGCCGCACGTAAAATATTTTGACGCGGAAGATTTCGGGGTTTTCGGCGAAAAAGTCGAGTTTAAAGATTCAAAAGGTTTCACATTGAGAGGCCACGTCTTCGGCGAAGGAGACGACGTCATAATCCTTCTTCACGGCATGGGGCCGGGATGCGCAGCGTATTCGAGGGAGACGGCTTCGTTTGTGTCGTGGGGATACAGAGTTCTTTGCGTCGATTACCGTGGCTGTGACCTTTCCGACGGCAAAAACCCGGGTTCTTTTCAGGCCGGGATAGAATGCGCCCGCCTTTCGGCGGACTATGTGAGAAAAAATCTTTCTCCCGGCAGAATTTTTTTGTGGGGACACAGCTGGGGCGCATACAGCGCACTCTGCGCCTCAGAACTTGTCCGCGCGGACGGTGTCGTCGCGGTGTCGGCTCCTGAATCGGTCGCCAAAATTTACACAAGTTTCGCTGTGCGTTACGTGGGCGCCTGGGCGGCTTGCCTTGTACCGTTCATCCACGTCATGAACTTTCTTCGTTTCGGGAAGGGCGCGAACGTTTCGGCTTCAAAGTGCGCTGTATCATGCGGTGTGCCGGTTCTTCTTCTGCAGGGGTATAAAGACTCCGTCGTGCCTTACAAGGCGTCCGCTTTCAGGTTCGCGCGAGGCGAAAACGTCACAAAAATTCTCTGTCCGGGAAAAAATCACAGTCCATACAACACGACTGAGGCGGAAAACGTCATTTCCGAGGTGAACGGCATCCTCATGAGGGGCGGAAAGCTCAGAGCGGAGGACGCCGAGAAACTGGACGGTATGGATTATTTAAAATCGGTTGAGGAAGATGAGGACGTCATGTCCGCCATCCTGTCCTTCTACCAGTCAATTTAAATCAAGCTTTTTTGTGGGAGAACACATTATGAGAATCGGCATACTCACAAGCGGCGGGGACTGCTCCGGGCTCAATCCCGTGATAAGGGCGATAGGGCTTTCCGCGTTCAGGACGATTAAGAACGTCGAAATCTACGGCATATACAACGGATACGCAGGGCTTGTCGCGGGTGAATTTTACCGCATGAAGCAAAAAGAGTTTGATCCTCTTCTCATGGAGGGAGGCACCGTGTTGGGCTCCATCCGCACGCCGTTCAAAACCGTGCAGGACCCTTTCAAGGATGACCAGTCGAGGCTTGACCTCATGGTGGCAAATTATAAGAAGATGGGGCTTGATTGTCTTTTCTGCCTAGGCGGCGCCGGGACGCACAGGAACGCCGATCTTCTTGCGAGTGCCGGATGCAACGTCATAGGCGTTCCAAAGACGATAGACAACGATGTTTTCGGGACGGATTTCACTTTCGGTTTTGACACCGCGGTGGACGTCGCGGCGGACGCTATTCAGAGGCTCCGCACCACGAGCTCATCACATCACAGGGTAATGGTCTGCGAGGTCATGGGCAATAAAGTGGGCTGGCTGACGCTCCACGCGGGGATAGCCGCGGGCGCTGACATCGTGCTCATTCCCGAGATACCCTTCAATCTCGACGCCGTCTGTAAATATGTCAAAAAACTCATGACGGGCGGGGAAAAAAGGTCGGTCATCATAGCCATAGCGGAAGGCGCCGTGCTTGACAGCGAGGCGGGCCTCAAAAAGAGCCAGAGGACTTTCGCGAGAAAAGATTTGGGTGAGGTGACCATATCGAAGCATCTCGCCGAGGAGATACAGACACGCACAGGGATTGAGACCCGCGCTGACGTTCTGGGATACATCCAGAGGGGCGGCACACCCTCTCCGTATGACAGGATTTTATGCACGCGGTACGGGGAATACGCGGTGAGGCTTGCCGCGGCCGGCGTTTTCGGCGTGACTGTGGCCCTCAAAGGCACGGAGATAACGTACAACAAACTTTCCGACATCGCCGGAAAATACAAAAGGGTTGAACCCGACGGCGACCTTGTCAAAGGCGCGAAAAACATAGGAATAAGCTTTGGCACAAAATAGGCGGGACAATATATGAAGTATGCGGTCATAGACATAAGTTCGAGCGGTGTGTCGCTCATAGTCGCGGAGGTCAAGCCGGACAACCCCACTGACGCGGAGATAATTTTCAAAGACAGGATATACCTCAGCCTTTCATATTATCTGGACAACAACAATATCACCGACAGGGGAATAGAAAAGCTTGTCGACGCTCTCAAATCGGCAAAACGCATCTGCAAGAGCGTTGGGGTGGGGAAGTGCTATGTCATTTCCACGGCGTCACTCAGAAACGCCACGAACTGCGCGGAAGTCGAGAGTAAAGTGGCCAAGCACACCGGGCTATTCATAAACTATATCGACGCTGAAACCGAAGCGTACTGCGACTACATGGCGAACAACGGTTTTTCCGTCATGGAGGGCCCCGTGCTCGTCGACATAGGCGGTAAGAGCATAGAGATATGCGATTTCACGAAAGATCAGAAAGAGGACATGTTCTGTCTTGACTTCGGACTTTTCGACATTAGGAACAAATACTCGGACAAACGCGAAAACCCGGACAAGGGCGAATACGAAGAGATCAAAAAATACATAAAGCAGAAATTCAACGACTACAACGTCCCCAAGGTGGACACCTTCAAAAACGTCATCCTTGTCGGAGCGACCTCCCGCGCGGTGTACGACGTGTACACGGAGTTCGTCAAGACGTCTTCTTCCATGGGTCCCATGACGATGGACAGGAAAGCGTTCAAAAAGATGGTGAAGTTTCTCGTTTCTGACGATTCGAGATCAAGACTGCTTCTCACGGCCGCACCGGAGAGAGTGCCCGTCATAATTCCTGCGTGTCTCGTCATAAGGCACGTTTTTAAGAGGTTCGACGTCGAAACGGTGATAGTTTCTGACAGGGGAGTGAAGGAAGGATACCTCAACCTCATTTTGCAGGGGAAAGAGAGCGGCATATGCTGCGGCTTTGACGCGGACGGAAACGTCACCCCGTCTCAGTACTTGCCTTCCTCTAAGAAGGGCAAGAAGAAGACCAAAATCGAAACGGACATTCCGGATGCGTCGCCCTTGTCCGACACGCCCGACGCGCCCGATAAAAATGGTGACGAATGAATTTAAAAAGGTAATTTTTTTGTGAAGACAACAAATACGACAGATAGAAACAGCAATAACAGCCAGTTCATAAAAGGAATATACATGAATCGTGAGTACAGCTGGCTGCTTTTCAACAAGAGGGTTCTGGAGCAATCGCTCGATGTCACCAACCCCCTTTTGGAACGTTGCAGGTTTTTGTCCATATTCTCATCCAACTTGGATGAGTTTTTCATGGTGCGCATAGGAAGCTTATACAACGCATCACTTTCCACGCCTGACAAAAAGGACAACAAGACGCAGCTCACCGCGAAAAAGCAGATGGAGGGCATCTGCGAAGAGGTGAGAAAGTATTACAGTGACAGACGCGCGTGCTTTTACACTATATCGAGAGAACTTTCCAAAAACGGTGTCAAAATACTCTCTGCGAAAAACCTCACACCCAAACAGCATGAGGACTGCTGCGCCATATTCCGTTCGTCCGTAATGCCGCTTCTCACCATCATGGTGCTTGACGCCAGGATGCCCCTCATGCAGTTCGAGAACATGAAAGATTACATGCTTTTTGACCTCGAAAAAGACGGACACAAAATGGTTGGAGTCATGGCCGTGAACACCGACATACCCAAGATATTCCGAACCGTTTCTTCAAAAGACAAGGGCGTTGCCTTAATTCCCCTCGAAGAGCTTCTCCGCGAGTTCGGCGGCATGGCCTTTCAGGGGTTCGACATAAAGGGGAGCATGCTCATGCGCGTCACGAGAAACGCCGACTTTGACGCGTCAGTCGATCAGCGCGACGTCAAGTCCTTCCCCAAAGTCATGAAGAAAAAAGTCGAGTCGCGCGCGAACATGAACGTAGTGCGTCTTGAAATAGACAGAAACAACCCCGTGCTCCGCGACTTCGTCATGAAGCTCGTGCACGTCGACAAACAGTACTGTTTCAAGGACGTGAGATTTTTTGACTACAAGTTCCTCAACAACATTTCATCTTTCATGGACAAAGATGTCGCCGCGTCGCTTAAATATCCGCCCTTCAAGGGAGCGGTGCCTTCCGCGCTCAGAGGCTGTAAATCGTACATCGACCATATCCTCTCGCATGACGTTCTTTTGTCGTACCCGTACGATTCCATGAATCCGGTCCTGGACCTTCTTTCTGAATGCGCGACGGACGAGAGAGTCAAGGCGATAAGGATAACTATATACAGACTCGACAAACATTCGAGGATAGCCGACCTGCTTTGCAAGGCCAGTGAAAACGGCAAAGAGGTGACGGTCGTCATAGAACTTCAGGCGAGATTCGACGAAGAGAACAACATGTATTTCGCCGAAAAGCTGCAGGAGGCGGGGTGCACCATCATATACGGCATGGAAAACTACAAGGTGCATTCCAAGATTCTTTCAATTGTCCTCCAAAAGGACGGAAAAGTTTCGCACATCACGCATATAGCGACCGGAAACTACAACGAATCCACAAGCCGCCAGTACACCGATCTCAATCTTTTGACGTCTGATGAGGTGATAGGCGAGGACGGTGATGATTTTTTCCGCAACATGTCGCTCGCGAACACAGATTTCAGATACGGCAAGCTTCTCGTGGCGCCCAAAACTTTGAAGCCCGGACTCATCGAATACATAGACAGGGAAATTTCAAAGGCGAAAAGAGGGAAACCCGCGTCAATCATCTGCAAGATGAACTCACTCACGGATAAGGAGCTCATGGAAAAATTCGTCGAAGCGAGTCAGGCCGGGGTTAAAATTAACCTCATTATAAGGGGCATATGCTGTCTTCTTCCAGGGATTGAGGGTAAGACGGAGAACATAAACGTCATATCCATTGTCGGAAGGTTTCTGGAGCATTCGAGAGTCTTTCATTTCGGCGACGGGGAAGACAGCGTGACGTTCTTCGGCTCAGCGGACCTTATGACGAGAAACACGGACAGACGCGTCGAGATTGCTGTACCCGTTGAAAATCCCGAGTTTGAAAAACGCATAGTCGACATGCTTGGCGTCATGCTATCCGACAACGTCAAAGCGAGACGGCTTTGCCCGGACGGAAGATACGTCAGGATTGAGAAGCTCGGAGAACAGATTGACGCGCAGGCAAAGCTTTTGAAAATGGCTGAGGAAGAGCAGACGAAGAAGTGACCTTGGGTTTAATCATGTAAAGGGCAAGCAAATTTTTAGTAGTCTTGGAAGAAATTTTTATAGCCTCTTGACCCACCATTCTCACGGACCTGCTAACACGGGCAGTCTGTCTTTTTGGAGGTTTTTTTGCCTTTGACGTCTTGGAATGGACATACGGTAAAACGTGGGACAGATTATTCCGCCTACATATGTTTGACGGGAGCTAAAGCGCAATTAATAAGGGCATGTGCGATGCACATGCCCAAATCTTTATGTTTTCTTCGGATTTTACTCTTTTCCTGCGAGCTTCTTGTAACCTTCGAGACGGGCTTTCGCGGACTCCTCGACTTTTTTGTAGAGTTCGTTCGCGACTTCGGGTCCGACTGTCTTTGAGAGAGAGGTGTACCTCGTCTCGCCCTGCAGGAATGCCTGGTAGTCGCCCGTGGGATCCTTGCTGTCGAGAGTGAAGCTCTCGTCAACGGGGTTGTAACGGAAGAGCTGCCAGTATCCGCACTCAACGGCTGCCTTCTCTTCGAGTTGGCTCTTCGTCATGTTGATGCCGTGGTTGATGCAGGGTGCGTAGCAGATTATGAGGGAAGGTCCGTGGTATGCCTCGGCCTCGGTCAGAGCTTTGAGAAGCTGGTTCGGGTTGGATCCCATGGCGCACTGTGCGACATATACGTAGCCGTACGTCTTGGCGATCATTCCAAGGTCCTTCTTTTTAACTCTCTTGCCGGCGGAAGCGAATCTCGCTACCGCGCCGATGTTGGTGGATTTGGAGGCCTGTCCGCCGGTGTTGGAGTAAACCTCGGTGTCCATGACGAGCACGTTGACGTCTTCGCCGGAAGCGAGAACGTGGTCAAGCCCGCCGTAGCCGATGTCGTACGCCCAGCCGTCGCCGCCGAATATCCATACGGATTTCTTAGCGAGACAGTCCTTGTCGGCGAGTATTTCAGCGACAAGCTTGTCTTCTTCACATCCACAGTTGTGGCATGCCTCGAGACCTTTGACAAGAGCGGCGGAAGCCGCCTTGGAGGGTTCTCTGTCCTCGAACGCTGCGAGATAGTCCTCGCAGAGCTTCTTGTCTTCGCCCTTCCACATCTCGGCGAGAGCGGCAACTTTCGTCTTTATGGCGTTTCTTCTCGCTGTGTAAGCAAGGTTGATGCCGTAACCGAATTCAGCGTTGTCCTCAAAGAGGGAGTTTGCCCACGCGGGTCCGTGTCCCTCTTTATTGGTGGTGTAAGGGCAGGTAGGAGAGGAGCCGCCGTAGATTGACGAACATCCCGTGGCGTTCGCTATCACCATGTCCTCGCCGAAAAGCTGGGTGACGACTTTGACGTAAGGCGTTTCGCCGCATCCCGCGCACGCGCCGGAGAACTCAAAGAGCGGGGTCTTGTACTGGCAGGAAAGAACGTTCACACCTTTCAAAGCCGCTGTATCGGGCTCGGGAAGATTTATCGTGTACTCCCAGTTTGTCTCGTCGCCCGCTTCGAGAGATTTTTCAAGAGGCACCATGGTTATGCATTTCGCGGGACAAACTGTCGCGCAGACGCCGCATCCCATGCAGTCAAGAGGAGAAACCTGCATTTTGTAGCTGTATCCGGGGAACTGTCTGTTTGCCTTCGTGGCAAGTGTGGCGGGCCTGTCGGCTCCGTCTTTGACAAGAGCGGGACGGAGGCACGCGTGAGGACAAACAAATGCGCATGTGCCGCACTGTACGCACTTTTCGATGTCGACTTCCGGAACCGTCACTGCCACGCCGCGCTTCTCGAATTTGGATGTTCCGGTGGGAACATGGCCGTCAGCGTTGAACTGCGAGCTCTTGAGGGTGTCGCCCTGGAGGTACATGATGGGTTTGA
>JAJQAJ010000050.1 GCA_021203865.1 Clostridia bacterium | reverse complement strand
CAGTTAGGTATGCCTATGATATTTACCTTTCGTTATTTCGTTAAGCCGCTTTGCTTGTTGAGGTGCCGGTAAAAAATTTCTTTTGCCACAGACAAATAAGCTCGTCTCAATTTTGAAAATTAAGACCGTCTACAACACTTTGAAAAGAGCGCGGATGCTCGCGCAAAGTTTGAAAAATTGACTCGGTCAAATGACCGAGTCAATCCGTAGTAATCACAATGAAACAGGAATCAGAAAATTATCGAATTCGGCCACGAGGGAACGTTGCCCTCCAACCCGTCGAAAAGATTCAAAATATTGGTGGCTCCATTGAGTGTGTAATTTTTCCCCTGACTGACCTTTCTTAGATTTTTCTTCATTTGAGAGTAGGTGTCCTCAGTTATCTTTCCCAGAAGGGAATGTCTTTGTTTCTTTCTGGCTTCGTATTCTTCTTTATTTCCGCTGAAACTGTTGATCAATTTGGAATTCGCTGATTTATTGTTTGTATCCAGCGTGTGATCGTCAAAATTTGACAGCACAATCTGCATTGTGGCAGGATTGCCGTAAAAAATGATTTCGTCCCACCTCGTGGACTTTTTATTTCTGCTTATGTATGCCTCAATCATTCCTTTCAGGATTTCAAATTGCTTGAAAGGAGGATTTTCCGTGTCACATAGGATGACAATCGCGTTGTAGATTTTTATTCCGCGCCAATATTCGTATTTGGAATAAAGGTTTCCGTTTCCTTCCGCATTGTAAACCGAAACGTCAAAGGTTTCCTTCCATTTTTTGAGCGAATTCAGTTTGACGATGAATTCTTCTTCCTCACTTCCTTCGCATATGATCAGGATTTTTGTGTGCGTGTGCTCCTTTCTCGGGGCCGTATTCTTGTTTTTCACGTCAGTCGGCCCCCTTGTGAGACATTATGGAGATTAAATTTGGCTCGGGGATTATTCCGAGTTCCCCGGTTCTGTATTTTTCAATTAAATCCGCCATTGATAGCACTTCATCGTCGGCGTAGTCGAGATCGGCCAAAGAATAAAGGTATTCCGTATTTTTGTCTTTGCAAACGAACCATATTTGGTCCTGTCTGAACAAATTTTCGCAGTCCAGCAACGTGAAGTCGTGTGTGCAGACAATCAACTGTCCTCCACTCACGTTTGCGACGTTGTTGAAGAGCAAAATCATGGCTCTTGTGATCATGAAATGTAGTCCGCTGTCAAACTCATCCACCACGAGTGTTTTGCCGTTTTCAAGAGCGTCCGCTATGTAACCCGCGAGGCTTATTATTTTGCTGGTACCCACCGAGTCGATGACGACACTGGGGAATTCCTTTTCGCGATGGAATGAATGCAACCGCCATATGTTTTCCTGAAAGAATCTAAGCCTCTCTTTGTCTGAATCACTGAGAGCGTCTTCATTTTTGATAATTATTTTGTTGTTTTTATTTTCGACATAGTCAAAGTTGTCTATGTCAAGATCTGCCGTTTTAATGAGTTCTATAATTTTGCTTTTGAGAGGCGTGTTGTTTTTGAGTTCGTTTATTGTCTTTGTGACTGGGACGTAGTTTGAATCAATGACGTCGAGTGTGCTTGCGAATTCGGTCAGGATTTTTGTATAGGGGTTTATTTTTTCGACCGCCTTTTCGTCAACTGCATAAATGAGTATGTTGCCGCTGTAAAGCCCTTTCATTTGTTCTTCTGGAATTATGTCATCAACGAACTTATATTTATTGTTTTCTACGTCTCTTATAAAAATTGTGTCACCGCGCTCCTCACCGTCTTCGATTGACGTAAGCTCTTTTAAGCATTCATAGATTAATCCGCGACTTCTGTTCGCACTGATGAGAGACAAGTCATATTTTATGTCGTAAGAAAAAGCGCGGCCGTTCATGAGAAATGAGACGCCGAGATGGGTTACCTTGTTTTCGTCATGAAAGAAATTCTGCTCAATTCGTATGCCGGCGTTGAGTATGATGCCTTTCAGGCAGTTTATCGCGCTGACAAGGCACGTTTTTCCGGAATTATTTCCGCCATACAGACACGCTGATTTGAGCGCCTTGAAGTTTCCTTCACAGCGTACGTTGCCGTCGAGGGAGTTTATGTTGTCGTATGGGAACAGAGTCATCTCGACTTCATGGGAATATACCTTATAATTGTTTACCCTAACACTTAGAATCATATACTTCCACCTGAGTGCGATTTTATCACTGAAAAGAATTATAACAAATAGTGGAGCAAAGTCAAACTTATTGTGACGCGTGGAGGAAGACTGTTGGTCGACAAAAATAGCTGAGAGTTACTATTTAAACACGATCATTGAGATTTATGTACATATGAGGAGTAATCAAGCGGTGTGTTAAGGGCATAATAAAATGCGGTCAGTGGGACGGCGTGAGACATCATTAACCCGGCGGCAAAAAATCGGGTCACCGAAGCATAAGAATCGTGAAACCTATTTTTCGCGGACATGGCGGATAGCGCCGTCCGTTAAAGCTTTTTAAAAGCTTTGCGGGAAAATTTCTTTGGCGCGGGCAAAGGTACGGGCGCTTTCACGGAAAACCCCGCATTGCATGCCGGTGGCGCCGTAAGGTTCAAAGACGCAATAAAGGCGTGGCTATGGCGCAATACGATGTTTGGACATAACAAAAGGGGCTCCGCGAAAAGACGCCAAAGCCCCATTCATTTTCTGTTTGGAGTTTATGTCTCGTTCAAAAGACGCTGCGCGCTATTTTTTCTTTCCCGCGCCGGCCTTCATGGTCTGGGCAAGGACTGTGTCGTAGGTGTTTTTGATTGTGTCCCTCATCACCGCGAAGCGCGCGTTTTTCTCATCCGTGACGAGCCAGAGCGGAGTGCTCACCGTCATCCCTTTGAACTTTTCCGACCATGTCGTGCCTATTCTTAAAATGAGAGCGTAGGGCAGAAGCTCATAATAGAGGTATGGCTCTTTTTCGAGCGCTTTTTCAATGTCGTATCTGGGCGTGTATATTATGTAGTCGCGAGTTTCGTTGACTTCGCGAAGTTTTTCATTGTATTCGTCCGAACGGAGAATGAAAGTCGCCGACGCGGCGGACGTGGCGAAGACGAGCAGCGCCGTGATTATCTTCGGGCCTAAGCCGAATGAGCCCGCGGGCACGAACACGCAGTACAAAACCACGCATGCCGCTGAGTAGATGAGAGCCAAAGCCGTGAAAAGTATCGTCACCCGCCTCGAATTTTTATGCCTTGTCGCATAAATTGCCGCGAAGAAGGCGAATATCAGAAGCGCGGGGACTAACGCCACGAAGTATATGGGCGAGAACGCGTGCGCCGACACGCGCATGGGAAGAAAAACGGGAAGAAGCGCCGCGAAAAGCGCCGCGAGACAGGAAAAAACGCAGCCTGTGGCGACGGCTTTTTTGGAAAAACTCGTCTCTCTTTTCTTGTTCGCGCTCTCCCGCACCGCCGCGATTTCAGGATAGATGTATCTTGTCACCGACTTTATGGTCGCCCTGTCGGTTTTGGAAAAGAGCGCGTCATAGAGATTCTTCCATGTGTTTGGCGCGTCTTCGGGAAGAGGCGCCGACTTTATGAAAACCGGGTTGTTTTCCGCTTTCGCGCTTATTTTGATGTATCCTCTCTCCGCCCAGAAGAAAAGAAGTGACACGACGTCCCTGTCCTCTATTTTAAGCTCCAGAGCTCTTCTGCATGTGAGGGGGTCTGCCGAGGGCTCCGGAATTTTCGCGTCTTTGGCGGGTTTTTTCGCGGGGCCTTTCGACGCGTTTCTTTTCGTGAAAAGCTCTTTTATGGGCTCGGTGCGGTTGAAAACCGTCAGTCTCAGCGCTATGGCGCCGCCCGCGATGAGAAGGATGATGATGAGAAGAAGCCAGGGGAGGATGTCCCCCGTGCCAGAGGAGAGCACTCCCTTGTCAAAACGCAAAGTAAGCGACATCCCGAGTCCTTCCGCGACGTTTTCATAGGGTGTGTACACTATGGTGTTGGAATCTTCCAGGTAGTATCTTTCGCACTGGTCGATGCCCTTTGGACTAGTCCCGTATTCATCTTCCATGAAGATGGCGTTTCCGTCAAAGCTGTCTGTGGGGCCGTGGTAGACCTCTGATTTTTCCGCGAGAAAACCGTCCGGAAGATGAACCGTGAGTGTGGGTTTGCCGATGGAGCCCGTCCATCCCGCGCCTATGCTCGTGAGATAGAGCGCGTCGTCCGATTTGTTCTTCGTGAGCGACAGGTTGACGAACGTGTATGTTATGAGAAAAGTTTCTCTTCCCGATGAGCCTTCGTTTTTCGCGTGTATCGTGGCGGAATTTTTTTCGGAAGTCACGGAATATTTGGCCTCCGTGTACACCTCGTTGTCACCGTCCGTTTCCACCTCATAGAGTTTGACGTTTTTTATCCTCGCATTGTTGTCGAGAGGTATCGTGCGGGTGAAATGTCCTTCATAATAAAGGGTGACGGTCTCCGTTATGTCCGCGGATGAATCTTCGTTTACCGTGCATTCTATGTCGTATGAGGATATGGAGGATGAGGTCATGTCGGCCGTGGCCGCCGAAGCCGCGGAGCCAAAGCTTTTGGGCACGGTCGCAAAAAGCAGGATGACCAGAAGCGCCGCGATGAGCGCTGTGATGATAAGTTTCGCGTATTTTTTTATTGTCATGACATGTCACCCGGGTTTGTCTTTTTCGTGTTTTGTCAATTATAGCATAGCGCGCCGTTTTATGGCAAATGTTTGAAATCGGCGAATTTAAAGCCTT
>JAJQAJ010000049.1:11229-21974 GCA_021203865.1 Clostridia bacterium | reverse complement strand
CGAAAAAAAACACGGGCGGCGCCCGTGTTCGCATCGATGTTTTTGTGGGTTACGAATTTTGCGGTTCGTTTTCGTTAAAAACGCTGAGGACATCGCTTAGCGTGAACTCCATGGACCCCAGAGAATAGGCGAACGGTATGGACACGTAGAGCATCGTCGAACGCGTGTAGTTTTGCCTTTTCATGGACTCCTCTCCGTTTTGCGCGGCGTACCAGACCTCCTGTGAAGGGCCGGAAAGGTCCGCGGAAAGCTCCAAAGATACCTTGCTGTAATAGATGTTGCTTGGGAGAGTTATCTCCCCATCAGGCTCATTTTCATTTCCGCCATCAGATTCGCTGACGCCGGTTTCATCATCATCATCATCATCATCATCATCATCATCTCCTTCGTCGTCGGATGAGACGGCCTGAGTGTCGTCGAAATATCCTCCATTCGCGAGCGCCGTGAGCATTTTCTTCTGGCTGTCGCTACTTGCGGAAAGAGCGGTGGAGACGCTTCCCGAAATGGTGTATGTCGAGAAATTGTTTTCGAGCGGTATGAATATGTCAGCCGTGAAGGATGACGCGGTGTAATAGTTGAGGGCGCGCATGACGGTGTAAACGGAGGAGTTGTCAAAAAGTTCGTTCTTCGATTCGGTGAGGTCGGTTGTGGTCGTTTTTGTGTCGTAGCCGTCGTCGCGTTTTGTGTAGAGCTCGTCTTCGACGGGAACTTCTTCGTATGTCGTCACGCATTCCGTGCAGTCATAGTTGTAGTAGACGGTGTTCTGGTATGAGAACGTGCAAAGGGAGCCTTCATAGAGGTAATTCGGGTCGACGGGAGTGGATGAGAGAACATATTCGTAGCTGAACACGGGCTGCAGACTGTCCCTCACGGGGCGGAAATAGCAGACGCTGTAATGAGTGTTCCAGCGCGTGATTTCGCCGAGACTTTCATCGGTATAGACGTATGTCATCGGCACGGTGTATTCTATGGTGTATACGTAGACGCGTTCGGACGTCGCCTCCACCACGTAATCGTCCGGGAGAACGGGGATGTCCCCAAGTCCGTATTCGGGAACCGAGGTGTTTTCGTCGGTGAGTATGTCTTCCGCCGCCTTTTCAGGGTCGGACCAGTCGTATGTCTTCACGTAGAATTTGGTTGTCATCTGATAGGGCCCTTCTGTGCCGTCATATTCATCGGGCACGTAGACGCTGTAATTGTTGCTCCCGCTGCCTTCCGTGAAGGATATGTCATAGGCAAGCTCTTCGATCTGGCCCTCTATGCCCTGCTGTATCCCAGTGTATTCTATGCGGTTGAACCATGTCGAATAGAGGGACGCCGACACCGCCGACGATGAGCAGGCGGTGAACGTCAAAAGCGACGCGGTTGACAGAGCTATGGCGCCTATTACCAAAAACTTCTTTCTCATTTCCAATCCTAAAAGTTATTGCTTAACCACAAGATTATAACATAATAATTTTTTGTTGTAAAAAGATAGAGGGTGAAAATTTTTAATTTGGGTGAAATTGTATGGTAAAACTTATTCGCGTGCCCGCGATGTCCGAGGCATTAAGGGAGGTGTCGGAAAGGGTCGTAAAAAATCATGAGACAGGGAAAAAGACGGTCATTTTTTGTGAGGACAATTTGACCCTCGTTTTGGAAAACACCGTCGCTGAGGCTTTGGGCGGCGGACTTTTCGACCCGTTCGTCTATTCGTTTTCCCAGTTTCTGACTCTTTTCGGCTCGGGGAAGGAGAACGTCCTCTCGCCGCAGGGCTCCGCCATGGTCATGAGGCGGATTATAGAGCAAAGCAAGGGTGAGCTTTCATGCTTTAAAAGGCTCGCGACACCGGGTGCCGCGGCGGCGGTGTACGACACGATATCGCTTCTTTATTCCTCGCACGTCGACGTCGAAGACCTCAAAGGCCGGGATTTTCGGAGCGCGCTCTTAAAAAGAAAGATGGGCGACATCTGTTTTTTATATGAAAAATACTTCGCTTATCTGGAAGAAAAAGCCGTCAGGGACAAAAACACATATCTTTCCATGCTGCCTTACGCTCTTCGCGAAAGCGGTGTGCTCATGTCGGAAGACGGCAGGCGTTCGGACGTCATTTTTGTGGGCTTCCAGTCGTTTTCCTACACGGCGTCGCTCACCCTCTCGGTGTGCATGGCGAGGGGCGCCACGACGTACGGCGTCCTCATAGGCGGCGACGAGCCGCTCTACACCAATGATGCGGAGAGGGTGTTCCTTTCCTGCGCGGAAAACATAGGGAGCGTTGGAAGACGGGGTGTTGACGAGAATACGCGCGTGCGGCTAAAAACTCCCGAGGCGGAAGCACTTCTTAGCCGGCTTTTCAACACGAGAACGTTCGGGGACGCGCCCGTCCCCACGGACAAGGTGCGCATTTTTGAGGCGGCCGACACGGAGGAAGAGCTAAGATACGTCGCGGCGAAGATAAAGGAGCTTACGGCGAGGGGCGAACGATACAGGAACATATCCCTCATGATGCCCGACATAGGCTCCTTCCGGCCCCTCATATCAAGGGTGTTTTCTGAGTACGGCATACCCTATTACATAGACGGGAGGCTTCCTCTGACGGCTTCCCCGGTGTGCTCTTTCATAATGGACCTTTTTTCCTGCCGCGTGGGAAGGTATTTTCCCTCCGACGTCGACGCGGTTGTGTCAAACCCGCTTTTCACCCTTGACGGCGAAGAAAAAGCGGACGCGGAAAATTTGGGTGACGTGTCGATAGGTCCGTCCGGGCCCGCGCCCATTGAAAAGTCGCACGGAGGATACAGGGACGAGTACAGAAACTTCGCCGCGAGACTTTGCGGTTTCCGGGGCGGGGCTTTGAGGGAGCCCGATGAGGCGATGTGCGCTGAGCTCGGATTTGACTATCCCGCTGTCAAGGCTGTGAGGGATAGGCTCGTGGGGCTTGTGAACTTCATCCCGGCGTCCGGCACGGGTGAGGAATATTTCAAGGCGATAAAGAACATCTTGACCGCCGTCGGGGCGAAAAGCAAACTCCTTCAGATTGGAACAAAATTTGAAGACATCCTTCCCGCGGAAGCGGGCCTTTACAAAAGAGCTTACGAAGAGGCCATGGGGATAGCCGACGAGGCCGCATCGCTTCTCATGGACGATAAGGTTGACGCCAAAGACTTTCTCAAACTTCTCAAAAGCGGGTTTTACGCCGACGAGGTGTCACTCATTCCGCAAAAACTCGACGCGGTGTTTGTCGGCGACATTTCGAAGACCGTCAACATTGGTACGAATCATCTTTTCGCGGCGGCCATGACGAACGCCGTGCCCTGCGCCGAAAATGACACGGCCGTGCTCACAGACAGGGACATAAATGAGATAGAGCGGCTCTCCTCAACGCTCGCGGATGAGAAGTCCGAGGCGCTCATGAAGGAGGAAGGCCTCAAAAGAGACATTGGGGCGAGGATAACCCCGAAGCTTTCCGCGGTCAACGAGAGGTACCGGGAGACCGCGGCGCTCAATCTTTGCTCGTTCACAAAGGGACTGTACATAAGCTATCCTCTGAGGGTCGGCGGAAAGGATGAAGCCGTGCAAAGCGAGCTCGTATCCTACGTAAAGGCGGCGTTCTGTAAGAAGAGCGGAGGTCCGCTTGAAGTTCTGGACATGGCCACCGCGTGCCGGGACGATGAGTTTGTCTCTTATTTGGGGTCGGAGAGAAATTCCGCGCTGAGATTGCTTTTCAGCCCCGACGAGAGGGTGGCACATACCGCGAGGGCTTTTCTGGAAGCCCGGGGACATGGCGGCGAGGTCGAAAAAGCGACGAGGGAAGACGGCAAAAAGGAGTTCGTGTCGCGCGGAGAGGAGATATTCCTGAAAGGCGGCACGGTGTATCCCACGACTTTGGAGGCCTGGTTCGGCTGCCCGTACGAAGCGTTCATGGAAAAGGGGCTCGGTGTCAAAAGGCGTCTTTCTTCCCGGGATTCCGCCCTGGACGTCGGAAATTTCGTGCATACGGTGCTCCAGAGGGTTTTCGACCCGCCCGCGGATTTTCGTGCGGGAGATGAAACGCGGGTTATCAGAAAAGCGGGCGAAGAGTGCGAAAAACTTATGTCCCGGCCCCCGTATTCCTCGCTTCTTTTCCAAAAGAGCGGGCAGTATACCGCGGCGAAGCTTAGAGAGGAAGCGGCCAAGGTCTGCCTTGGCGCGTTTTCGCAGCTTATAAACTCAGATTTCAATGTCGCCGCGGCGGAAAAGGAGTGCCGGCTCGATCTCGGCGGCGGCGTGAAGATATACGGCAAGATTGACAGGATAGACGAGAGTCTTGAGGGGGGCGTCGTCAGGGTCATAGACTATAAGACCGGCTCGATTCACGCTGACAGAACGAAATATTTCATGGGTGAAAAGCTCCAGCTGGAGCTCTATCTTTCCGCGGCGGCAAAAGACAAGACTCCCGCGGGCGCGTATTATTTCCCCGCGAGCGTGGGGTACTCAAAAGAGGACGAGAACGGCGGCGTCTTCCCTCTCACGGGATTCATGAACGGCGAAAGGATTTTTCTGGAGATGTCCGACAGCACCCTCAAAGGCATGGACAAGGGAACTAAGAGTGTGTACCTCGACAAGGCGACTTTGGGAAAATACAACGGCGGATGCATAGAGGGCGAGTATTTCCCGGGTTTCCTCGAATATGCCCGACTTGTCGCGCGGCAGGGTGCCGAAGAGATGAAGGAGGGTTTCATATATCCGACCCCGACGAAGGACAAATGCAAATATTGCACGTACTTCGGACTCTGCGGATACAGGGAAAGGACGAACGGCGCGCCGAGGGAGATTGAGACCATCCCCGCGAAGGAGATAGCGGCGATAGCGGAGCTCGGGCATGTCGCTCATTCGGAAAATGATGACGGCCGGGGCGAAGGAGGTGAATTGTGAAAAGTGATGTCAGTCTCACGGCTGAACAGGCGGCCGCGATAGGGGCGAAAGGCAGGACCATTGTTTCGGCGTCAGCGGGTTCCGGAAAGACCTTCGTCATGATAGAAAAAATCTGTGACTTTTTGGAAGAGGGGGGAGACCTTGACAACCTCCTCGCCATAACCTACACAAACAAAGCCGCGGCCCAGATGCGGGAGAAACTCTCGGAAAAGCTGAGGAAGAGATACGCGGAAAGGCTGAAATCTTCGGAAAGTGACGACCCCGTGCTTGCGCGCCTCGAAACGCAGATGAAGAAGGTCGCGTCGGCGGACGTCTGCACCATACACGCGCTCTGCGCGAGGCTCATAAGAACATATTACTACGCCTCCGACATGGAGGGGATAGACGCCTCATTTTCCATAGCCGCGGGTGACGACGCCGTCATGAAGAGCATGTCGGAGAAAGTCATGGATGACCTTTTCGAGGAAAAATACGAAGAGGCGGACGAAGATTTTCTCGGACTTGTCGCTTCCTTCCGTTACAAGAGGTCCGACAGAAGGCTGAGGGAGGCCGTCATGTCGGGCTACGAGGCTGCGAGAAACATCCCCGACTATGAAAAGAGGTTAAAATCCTACGGAAATCTTTACACGAAAGAGGGGTTTGCCGAGGTGTCAAAAAAGCTCTACGAGCTCACTCTCCCCGCCGTGCGCGACCTTCTCAAAAGGATAGAAGACTTCGCCCACGCGCTTGATGACATTACGAACGCAAAAAACAAAGCCAAATATGAGCAGATTTTCGCCGAAATGGAGGCGACGTGCCGCTTTTACATAGAGTCCGGCGATGTCTTCGCGCACGTGCCCGACAAGCTCAAAGAGACCACCAAGCCCCGTGACACGGCGGAGGACAAAGAGACGGGAAGTAAGATAAAGGCTTTTTTGGACGCCGTCCAAGACGAGTGGGAAAAATGCAGGGTGGAGCTTTCCGACCCCGAATGGGAGTATGAAAAATTCACTTCTTCCGGCAGGACGGCGACGGCGCTTTGCGGGCTCATCTCGGAGTACGACGAAAGGCTCGCCGAGGAAAAAAAGTCGGAGAACATGCTCGACTACGGCGACCTCGAGCACTACGCTTTAAGGCTTCTTTCGGAAGACGGCGAGATAAAAGACCATATCCAGGAAAGATACGGCTACATATTCGTCGACGAGTTCCAGGACGTCAACCCCGTTCAGGACGCCATACTGGAAAAGCTCACGGAGTCGGCCGAAACCGTCTTCTATGTCGGTGACGTCAAACAGGCTATATACGGCTTCCGCGGCTCCAAGTCCTCGTTTTTCATAGAGAAATTCAGGGAGTTTGAAAAAGGCGGCGAAAAGTCATGCCACGCGCTGAGACTTCCGCATAATTTCCGTTCCGCCGAAAAGGTGGTGGACGCCGTGAACGAAATTTTCTCCGGGGCCATGAACTTGGACGTCTGCGACGTCGACTACGCGAAAGACGGCGTCATGGTGTATGGCGGAAAATACGCGGAAAACGCCCCGGGGCGCGCGGAGGTAGATTATTTTGAGAGGCGCAAAAGCGAGAAGAAGAAGGCGGAGAAGGTCTACTCCGTGATGGAGGACGTCGAATCCTCCGAAAGGTCGTCAAAAAGGAGCGACCAGGGTGCCGCCATCGCCGCGGTCATAGACTGCGAAAAACAAAACAAAATCTACGACATAGGCTCGGAAAGAGAAAGAGACGTGAAAAACGGAGACATCTGCGTGCTCGTCAGAAAAGGCTCGAACGCCGACGTTTTGAGCACGATAAATTATCTTTCTGAGCGCGGATACCCCGTTTCCGGCGTCAAAAGCGAGGACGTGAGACACCAAAGCGAGATATGCGGACTCATAGACATTCTGAGAGCCATAGACAATCCCGAGGATGATGAAGCGGTCTGCGCCTTTCTTCTCTCCCCCATGGCGAACTTCACGGAGGACGACCTTGCCGCCATACGCACGGAAACCTCCGGCAATGGTTCGGCGACCTTCCGCGAGAGGGTGAAACTTTACGCCGGGACGTTTTCGGACGGCGTCGCGGATAAAATCCGCGCGGCCTACGATAAGCTCGAAAATTTCAGGGGGCTTTCCGAAATACTCGGCGCGTCGGCTCTCATCGACAGGGTTTTGGAGGACACGGGCTGGGCCGCCAGGTATGAAAAAGACGGCGGGGTGACAATGAAGAGCGTGAGAGCCCTGCAGGGCAGGGCCTTCCAGGCCGGCGGGGAGATGACGCTGCCTGATTTTTTGAGGTATCTTGACGGCAGTGACTCACCCATCGAGGCGCCGGACATGGCCGCCGCGGACTGCGTGCACGTCATGACCATGCACAGCGCGAAGGGACTTGAGTTTCCCATTGTCATAATAGCCGACGTCGCGAGAATCTTCGAAGGCTCCGACTTCGGCAAATTTTCCGTGACGTTTGACGAGAGCTTAGGTTTCGCTCCCGCATGGTATGACATAAAGACCATGAAGACGGGGAAAACTATCCTTCAAAGAACCATAGAGCTTTTCCAGAAGAGGGAGGACATCAAAAATGAGCTCAACGTGTTCTATGTGGCGTGCACGAGAGCCATGTATTCGCTCCACATAATGAACTCGAAGCCCAAGGAATTTATTCCGGGGAAGGCCCTTGCCGCCGCGGACTACAACACACTCGTCGATTTTTCAAATCTTTCGGGATATTCAGGCGCGGCACCCGACGCGGGAGAGGTCATCTCGCACCACGCCGGAAGACACATCGATTACGCCGTCATAGACACATCCGCCGCGGACAGGGCGGCCGGACTGCGCGCGGAAAAAAATGAGATTCGCGGAGGAGACGAAAAGGCGGACAGCGCCCTTTACGGACTTTTTGAGAAAAATTACGAAAGAGCTTACGCGCATGCGGCATCTGTCGACCTTCCCATGAAAAGCTCCGCTTCCGTCATCATTCATACCGGCAGGGACGAAGAAAGCCTCCATGAGCTGGTGAAGGACAAAAAAGACTATGCCGACCCGGATGCGATTGAAAGGGGCACGGCGTATCACAAATATCTGGAAATTTGCAATTTTTCCGAAAAGAGCGTGGAGGAGATAGGAGCGTTCCTTTCGAGGGTGATAGAGCCCGACACGAGAAAGTATCTTTCGGCGGATAATCTTCACAGAATTTTGTCGATGTCCGTCTTTGAAAACGTCCCGAAAGACTGCATGAGGGAGAAAAGATTCCTCTGCCGCATGAAGGCGTCCGACATTTTAGGCGCTGACTCAGACGACGAGGTGCTAGTACAGGGAACCATAGATTTTCTCGCGGTCGAAGGCGACAAAGCGAGGATTGTCGATTACAAGTTTTCCGTGCGCTCGGACGAAGAGCTCATTGAAACATATTCTCCGCAGCTTAAGATATATAGGTACGCCGTTTCCAAAATCCTCGGCATCCCCTTTGAAAACATCTCCACCACCATCGTCAACATAAAGCGTTTGAGAGAAATACCCGTGGTTTTGTGAGTCCGGGAAAAAAGGCAAAGTAAAAAACCCGTGCGTGAGCGCGGGCTTTCGCGTATGCTCAGTTTTTTCAGTCTTTGAGACAGCCTATCGGGATGACGAAAACTCCGTCATCGCGCTTAAAACCGTATTTTGTGGCCGTGATGACAATCTTCAGATCCGGAGGCGCAATCCGGGCGTCCGAGTTCTCTTCACCGCGCGCTTTGATGAGACTTTCCAGTTTGCAAAGATGTCTCGCCCCGTCCTCAACCTGGGCTGAGCCCAGCTTGAACTCGATGAGCGCGTATCTGCCGCCCTCGGTGTGCAGCACGCAGTCGGCTTCTAGGCCGAATCTGTCGCGGTAATGGGAGAGTGTGCAGCCATGCGCCGAGCTGTAAATTTTAAGATCCCTAATGCAGAGGGTCTCAAAAAGAAACCCGAGCGTGTTGAAATCGCGGTTGAAGTACTCGGGCCCGATGTCCAGCGCGGCGACGGCGATTGAGGGGTCTATGAAATTGTGTTTGACGGCCGAGCGCATTGTCGTTTTTGAGCGTATCGCGGGACACCACGCTGGAATGTCTTCGACGACGTGGATTTTTTTGAGCGCGGAGATGTACGCGTTGATTGTCTTGTCGGACGCGGGGTGGTTTGCCGCCACGTCGCCGCTTATGGTCTTTGAGAGCGTGCAGACATTCCGCGCGTACGAGCGCAAAACCGCCTTCGCAAGGTCCGGCGATCTTCCGACGTTGTCGATTTTTGATATGTCCCGCGTGTATATCTGCCGACACATGTCCTTGGCGATTTCCAGCTGCCGCGAGGCGGGCGTGTTGAAGACAGCCCCCGGCCATCCCCCGCGGCAAATCGCGTAAATCAGCCCATCCACGGAAAGATCCGATACACATCCGTCAAAACTTTCCGGCCTCGCGAAAAGGTCGCGAAGCGAAACCTGGCCGTTCGACTCCCCGCTCTCATACAGACTCAGAGGAAGCATCGTCATTGTGGAGATTCGCCCCGTTCCGGTGTGCGGGGTGTCGACAAAGCGGGATGAAGACCTCGTGAGGAGGTACAGCCCGGTTTGGCCGAGGTCGTCGACGGATTTTCGGACGGCGCCCCAGATTTTCGGCGCGTCCTGCCACTCGTCAAAAAGTATCGGAGTCTCACCCGCGAGAAGTTTTGACGGCATGACGCTCGCCGTCATCAAAAGCCCGTCTCTTACGTCCTCGTCTTCGAATTCCACGACCGATTTGGCTATTTGTTTCGCCGTCGTGGTCTTTCCGCATCCCTTGGGCCCGTCTATGAGAACCGCCCCGAAGGTTTCCATTCTTTCCTTCAATATCTTGTTCGCGATCCGCTTTCTGTATTCCGCCATACGCGCCTCCGCTTTGTAGTCACGGCAAATACACCCGCGTGGTCTGAATGGCAACCCGTTTCCGAAATTTGGAGCATTTTATTTCCGAAATTTGGAGCATTTCATTTCTATTTTTTGGAGTAAGTCTCCAGGCCGCCCTTTGAACCCGCTTTGGGGCAGATTTTGACGACAAACTCGGGACGAAATTTTACACTTGACTTGACAGGTGTAAACTATGGGTGTAAACTTTACACAAATTTATTTGTGGCGCATGTCATGGCAAAGATATTGAAAAAATACGATGTTGTCATAGTGGGTGCGGGGGTCGCGGGACTCAACTGCGCGAACTTCCTTCCGGCGAACCGGAGGGCGCTTGTCATATGCAAGGACAGTCCGCAGAAAAGTGACAGTTTTCTGGCCCAGGGCGGGATATGCAGGCTCCGCTCGGATGACGACTATGAAAGTTTCTATGAGGACACCATGCGCGCGGGGCACGGCGAGAACAACCCCGGGAGCGTGAAATGCATGATAGAGAACTCGCGGAAGGTCATAGACGGACTCATAAAGATAGGTGTGGAGTTTGAAAGGAACGAAGACGGGAGTCTTGCCCTCACGAGGGAAGGCGGGCACAGCTGTCCCAGAATCTGTTACCACGAGGACTGCACCGGAAAAGAAATCCACACGAAGGTCTATGAAGAGACTTTGAGACACAAAAACGTCCAGATAGAGGAGCGCGTCACCTTCCTCGACATCATCCCGAAAGGAAACGAGTGCCTGGGCATCGTCGCGAGGGATTCATCCGGGAAGATAATCAAAGTGTTCGCTGACTATGTCGTTTTGGCTACCGGCGGCATCGGCGGGATATACAGGAATTCGACGAATTTTCGCATTCTCACGGGTGACGCCATAGCGGTGTGCCTTGAAAGGGGCGTCGCCGTCGATAACGTCAACTACGTGCAGATACATCCCACGACGCTCTACTCGGAAAAGGACGGGAGAAGGTTTTTAATCTCCGAATCGGTCCGCGGCGAAGG
>JAJQAJ010000049.1:0-11129 GCA_021203865.1 Clostridia bacterium | reverse complement strand
ACTCGGAAAAGGACGGGAGAAGGTTTTTAATCTCCGAATCGGTCCGCGGCGAAGGGGCGGTTCTTCTTGACAAAAATTTTGAAAGGTTCTGCGACGAGCTCCAGCCCCGGGACGTCGTATCGGAAAAGATATGGGAACAGATGAAAAAAGACGGCACGTACCATGTGTGGCTGGACCTTAGGCCCATTCCGAGGGAGACACTGGAGCGGCATTTCCCGGGAATCATAAAAAAATGCGCGGAAGAGGGGTATGACGTCTTTTCCGAGTGCGTGCCGGTCGTGCCTTCCCAGCACTATTACATGGGCGGCATACGCTCGGACACGGAGGGGCGGACGACGATGGACAGGCTCTACGCCGTCGGCGAAACCTGCTGCAACGGCGTGCACGGGAAAAACAGGCTCGCCTCGAACTCGCTTTTGGAAAGTCTTCTTTTTGCCGAGAGAGCGGCGGAAGATTTGGACAAGAGTTTTTCAAAGACAAAAAAGAAGGACAGGAAGGCCGCGGCAGCCGCACTTGACATGAAAAAATACGATGATCCCGAGGCGCTCCTTTCGCGTTACAGGACGCTCGTGAGGGAGACGATAGATGAGGCCGACAGAAAATGCGGCGTCGGCCGTGAGGAGGAGATAACATGACGGGAGCGCTGAATCTGAATTCCCGCGTTGATAGATTGATACTTGACGCCCTCGAAGAGGACGTGCCCACGGAGGACATGTCGACTTGCGCCGTCATAAAGGAAGGCACACCTGGCGTCGTCGATCTCGTATCAAAAGATGACGGAGTCATATGCGGGCTCGGCGTATTCGGGAGGGTGTTCACTCTTCTGGACGAGAGGACAAAAGCCGAGTTTTCCGTCGAAGACGGAGACAGGGTGACAAAGGGGCAAAAGATAGGCGAGATTTCGGGAGACATGAAGGTGCTCCTTATGGGCGAGAGGACCGCCTTAAACTTCCTCCAGAGGATGTCCGGGATAGCGACTATGACCTTTGAGATGGCGAGTCTTCTGGAAGGCACGGGCGTGAAACTTCTGGACACGAGAAAGACCACTCCCAACATGCGGCTTTTTGAAAAATACGCCGTTAAAGTCGGGGGAGGAAGAAACCACCGCTTCAGTCTTTCCGACGGCATCCTTTTGAAGGACAACCACATAGCCGCGGCGGGCGGCGTCAGAAAAGCCGTTGAAGCCGCGAAAGCTTACGCGCCGCATGTCCTCAAAGTTGAGGTGGAGGTAGAAAACCTCGACATGTGCCGTGAGGCTCTGGACGCCGGAGCGGACATCATAATGCTCGACAACATGTCGGCCGGGGACATGAAAAAAGCCGTCGAAATGATTGGCGGCAGGGCGCTCACGGAAGTTAGCGGGAACGTCACGAAGGAAACGATAGGAGAAATTTCCTCGCTCGGGGTGGATTTTGTGTCCGTGGGCGCGCTCACGCATTCGGCGCCCGCGTTTGACCTTTCCATGAAGAACATGAGGCGCGCGGGGGAAAAGGCATGAACGCGGAGACGAGAAGGGGCGAGATACTCTCGCTCATCGCCAACTCCGACGGCCCCGTGCCGGCGAACGTCTTAAAAGAGAGGATGGGAGTTTCAAGGCAGATAATAGTCGCGGATGTCGCGGCGCTAAGAGCCAAAGGCTACGACGTCATAGCGACCAACAAAGGCTACGTTTTAAGCTCCGCGCCCATGGCGACGAGGGTCTTCAAATGTAGGCACTCTTTGGAAGACATAGTGCCGGAGGCGGAAATCATAATCGAGCGCGGCGGCGTCATACAGGACATATACGTAAACCACAGGGTGTACGGCAAAATTTCGGCGAGGTTGGACCTTAAAACAAAGACGGACGCCGAAGAGCTTCTTAGGTCGCTCCGAAGCGGGGCGAGCAAACCTCTGATGTCCGTCACCGACGGATACCACTACCACACGGTAATGGCTTCCACGGAGGAGGCGCTTTTCGACATGGAAAACGCACTAAGACGCGCGGGATATCTGATTGAGATATAGGAGAGAAAATGGTAAGACACGTCATAGTGTGGACGCTTAAAGGCGGCGTCGACAAGGACAAGGTGAAAGAGGGCATCAAAAGAGAGCTTGAAGCACTTGTGGGGAAAATAGACGGGCTCATATCCCTTGAGGTTAAAATTAACCTTCTTTCCTCATCCAACGCGGACCTTGTGCTGGACAGTCTTTTTGAATCGGAAAAGGCGCTTTCGGCGTATTCGGAAAACCCAGCGCATGTCGCGGTGGCGGAAAAATACGTGAGGCCCTATGTTTTTGTCCGTTCGTGCGCGGACTACGAGGTTTGATGAGGTGATAAAATGGCGGACAATAGTAAAGAAAAAGTGAATAAGACCATGTACATCATAGGCGGGACTTTGGGCGTCGGCAAAAGTTCTGTTTCGGAAAAACTTAGGCACATCCTTCCCGCGTCGGTGTACCTCGACGGCGACTGGTGCTGGGACATGTTCCCCATGCAGGTGACGAATGAGACGAGGGATATGGTCTTCGAAAACATCTGTCACATCCTGAACAACTTCCTCCGCTGTTCGGTCGTGGAGAGCATCATCTTCTCATGGTATCTTCCGCAAAAGGAGATGATAGACAAAATTCTTTCAGGCCTCGACTATGAGCCGGAAAGGGTGGTGGAGGTCATCTTGACGTGCGACAAAAAGGTTCTGGAAAAGCGGCTTAAAAAAGAGCTTAAGTGTGGTGTGAGGACCGACAGTGAGCTTGTCGAAAAGGGACTTGAACTTGTCCCCATGTACGAAAAACTCGACATAAAGAAGGTCGACACCTCGCACCTGTCTCCGTATGACGCGGCGTACATAATTTCCAAAATGGCATAAAAAAGGCGCTCCCCCGCGAGGGCGCTTAAATTTTCACATGAAAAAAGCCGGAAACTGTCCGGCGATTTTTTTGGAACAAACCTACACGAGGTCGTCTATGGGGGTATCCTCTTCCTTTTTTTCCTCTTCCGTCTCTTTTTCGGTTTCTTCCGTTTCGGCGGTTTCCGTCAACACTTCGTCTTCAACTATTTTGTCGACGGGCTCGGCGAACGCGGCGATTTTTTCCTCGGCATTTTTCGCGGCCTTGGGAGCTTTGACATAGCGCTCAACTTTGCGGAGGCATCTCGTGCACACGTATTCGGTCACGACCTTGCCGTTTTTGTTTATGAACGTCACTTTGTGAACGTTGGGTTTGAACGTTCTGTTGGTTTTGATGTTGGAATGGCTTACTTTGTGGCCCGTCATCTGGCCTTTGCCGCACACTGCGCATACTCTGGACATGTATTTTTACCTCCGCGAGGAAATTTTTCTTTTCTTGACTGTCGAAACAGCTTAAATATAATAACAAATCGCGCCGTTTATGGCAAACAAAAAATTGGGAGTTTGTAATTTTTTGGCGCGCGCGGAGCGTGGCGGGGTTACCGTTAAATGACGCCATCGGCTTAAAAGTGCATCGTGGCGTGGGTCAGCGGCACTTTTTCCTTTTCTTATTTTAACTGTCTGGAGTAGAGCTCAAAGTATCGGCCGCGCATTTGCAAAAGCTCCCCATGCGTGCCCTCCTCAACTATTTTCCCCGCGTCCATGACGAATATGTCGTCGGCCTCTCTCACGGTGGAGAGCCTGTGCGCGATTATGAGTGATGTCCTGCCTTCCAGGATTTTTCCCGTGGCCTTCTGTATGAGCCCCTCCGTCACGCTGTCAATGGAGGAGGTGGCCTCGTCCAGGATGAAGATTTTGGGGTCCGCGAGAATCGCTCTCGCGAATGAGAGAAGCTGCCGCTCTCCCATGGAGAGGTTCGCGCCGCCTTCTAAGATTACGGCGTCGAGGCCGCCGAGTCTCTCCGCGACTCCGTCCGCGAAGACCGTTCTTAGGGCGGTCTCAATATCTTCGTCGGAGGCGTCCGGATTTCCGTAGAGCAGGTTTTCTCTCAGCGTTCCGGAAAAGAGGTGCGGGGTTTGCAGAACGCAGCCTATGGAGGAGTGGAGCCACTGTACGGAGCGCTCTCTCGCGTCCCTGCCGTCTATGAGTACCCGTCCCTCTGTGGGGTCAGAAAACCTGCACACGAGGTTTATGAGCGTCGATTTCCCGGCGCCGGTCTCGCCAACGACCGCCACGGTCTTGCCTCTGGGAATTTTGAGTGAGAAGTCTTCCAGAATGTTGACGTCCCCGTCGGGATAGCGGAAGGTGACGCCGTCAAACTCTATGTCGCCTTCTATCTCTTCCCAGTTTTCTTTTTTGGGTGAAAACGTGTCGCCGTACTTTTTTGTGACTTCGGGCGTGTCGCGAACGTCGGTTTCGGCGCTCATGAGCGCGTCAATCCTTTTGACATTGACCTTTATCGATATGAGGTCGGAGAGCGCGTCCGCCGCCCACTGCACGGGGGTCGCGAGCCCCTCGGCGTAGGTCATGAAGACGGAGAGCGTGCCTATGAGAATGACCCCTTCCGCGGTTATCACCCCGCCGTACCAGAGCACCGCCGCGAGCGCCGCGAAAGAGACGAAGGTTATGAGAGTTCTCATGAGGTGACGGGTGCGCTGGTGCCACACGGATTTTTTTCGCATGTCCTCGGCATCTTCGGAAAAAGTCTTTTCGAGCTTTTTTTCCATGCCGAGAGTTTTCGCCGTGGGCGCCCCGCATATGCCTTCGTTGTAGTCGGATGTGAGACGGGCGTTTGCCTCCCTGACCTCGGCGTTTCTTCCGGATATTCGGCGCCTCAAAAGAAGGTACACGGCCGCGACCGCGGGAACTATTACCAGGACTATGAGAGCGAGATAGACGTTCAGAAGAAACATTATGATGACGGCGGAGATGGTGTACGCCACGTGGTAGCCGCCCTCATAGGTGTCCCAGGAAAGGACCGAGGTTATGGCGTCGGTGTCGGACATCGTCCTCGAGTGGAGGGCGCCCACCGAGTTTTCGTTAAAATACGCGACCGAATAGGTCTGGAGCCTTTGAAATATCGCGCCCCTGAGGTCGTGGAGAAGGAACATCTCCACCTTGCAGCAGGTGTATGAGCCCCAGAAATCTATCGCCGCGGGTACGATTATGAAGAGCGCGTAAATGGCGACAAAAAGCCATATCCCCGCATAGGAGCCCGCCGCTATGTAGTTGTCTATTGCGTATTCTTGGAAAAGCGGCAAAAACGTGTCCGCGACGCCGACCGCGATCGTCGTCACTATCATTATGACGAACATCCCGCGGTAGGGTTTAAGGTACGGCGACAAACGCCCCAGGCCGAAGAATGCCATTTTGGAGGTGTCTTTTTTCATGTCCCGTCTCCTTTGAGCTCATCCGGAAGCGCCGTCTGGGCGTCGTATATTTTTTTGTATTCCCCGCCGAGAGCGAGAAGTTCATCGTGCGTGCCCTCCTCGGCTATCTTTCCCTCTTTTAAGACTATTATGTCGTCAGCGTCCATTACGGAGAGCACCCTGTGCGAGATTATCACGGTCGTGACTTTTGAAAGCGAGGCGGAGAGATTCTTTCTTATCTTCTCGTCTGTTTCGGCGTCGACCGCGGAGAGCGAGTCATCTAAAATGAGGTATTTTCTTTCCCTCGCGAGCGTCCTCGCCATGCTGACTCTCTGCCGCTGTCCGCCGGACAGGGTGACGCCCCTTTCGCCCACCACCGTGTCGTATCCCGAGGGGAAGTTTTCTACGTCGCCGTCGATTGAGGATATCCTCGCGCATTCAAGCATTTTTTCTTCCGTGACGTTTCCCGCCGCGCGGATGTTTTCCGAAATCGTTCCCGAAAAGAGGTATCCGTCCTGCATGGCGTAGCCTATGTTTCCCCGAAGCGCGTCGGGCGGAACATTTGCGATGTCGGTGCCGCCTATGAGAATGCGTCCCCCGTTCAAAGGATACAGCGCGCAAAGAAGGTTCGCCATTGTGGTTTTGCCCGAGCCCGTGGCGCCCGTCACTCCCAGGGTCGTGCCTTCCTTTATGACGAGATCCACGCCGTCGAGTATGGGTTTTCCTTCCCCGTAGGAAAAGGTCACACCCTCAAACGTTATGTCGCCGGAAAGGGTCACGCTTTCGCCCGAATACGGCTCTTCCTTTTCGTCAAGAACCTCGCCTATCCTTTCCGCGGATATTTTCGCCCTCGACATGTTCGCTATGACCCGGCCTAGCTGCCTTGTGGGACCTATGAGGATTGTGTTATACAGAATGAACGACACGAGTTCGCCTTCCGTGAGGTTTCCTCTGACGCAGAAGACCGTGCCCACCGCTATCACGGTGAGAAGTTGCAGGGAGGATATGGCGGAGGATGAGGCCCAGAAAAGCGACAGCCACTTTTCTATTTTGACCCATAGTCTCGTGTAATAGTCGTTCTGCCTGTCAAACTTCTCTTTTTCGTAGCTTTCCCTCCCGAAGGCTCTCACGACCCTGACACCGGTGTAGTTTTCCTGAGCGATGGAGGACAAGACCCCTTCCTCTTCGTCGCATTTGCGGAAACTTCCCGAGGCCCTCACATGGAAGAGAACGGAGTACGCGACTACCGCGGGGATGAACGCGAACGCGATGAGCGCGAGATAGACGTTCATCATGAACATGAACACGAGCGAAAGGATTATGAGCGTCACCGTTCTGAAAAGCGTGAGAAAATCCCTTGACACGAAGTTCGTTATGGCTCCGACGTCGGTCGTGCAGCGCTGGATTATGTCTCCCGTCGTGTTTTTGGAAAAGAACGTGAGCGGGAGCCGCTCTATGTGCGAAAAAAGCCCCATGCGCATGTTCTTTGTCATGCGCTGTGTGGCCATTGTGTTCGCGTGGTTTTGGTAAAATCCGAGGACGGCGTTCACTGCGGCGAGAAGGAGTATGACAAGCGCCATTATCCAGATCTTTTCGCCGATGTTTTCCGCGTCGCCCAATACATTCCCAAAAATCGAGTTGATCGCGCCCGAGGTCTCGTTTCCCATTATCGCGTCAACCGTGTATGAGATGAGCCTTGGGATGACTGTGGTTATCAAATTGACTATTATTCCGCTTATTATGGCGAACGCGTAAAGTCCAAGACAATTTTTGAGAAAGGGTGCGCACACGCGTATCGCGGAGACGGATTTTTTGTCTTTTGCCATGGCTTAATTTTACTTGCCGCGCCGCGTTTTTGCAAACCGTTTGTCCGCGGACGTTATGGTGCATTTTCTGAAATGTAAAATGAAAATGTGCTGAAATGTAAACGGCGAAGGGCGAACGCGTGAACCCTGTTTGTTGCGTTTGTCAGTTCCTTTTTGCGGTAAAGCTCCCCGAGGGCTCTGAAATGATCCTCGTGCTGATAATTTTTAAGGAAGTTCTGTATGTTTTTCGCCATCGCGGTGTTTACGTATTTGTTGATCGACGGAAAATCTGAAATCCGTAAAAACAAAGCCGCCCTCACCATACGGATGAGGCGGCCATGTGTCATTTCTTTATTTCGCGCGCGGCGCCGTCAGAATATGTGGTCGGAATAGCAGTCCCTGTCTTTCAAAACGTGGGTTCCTCTCGCGAGGGCGGTGAGGCCGGTTCTCGCCATTTCGAGGATTGTGTACGGCTTAATGACGCCCACGAAGGCGTCGAGTTTTTCGGGAGTGCCGGTGAGCTCCAATATGAGAGAATCCACGGTGAGGTCGACTATTCTCGCCTTATAAATGCCGGCGATTTCGGAAAGTTCCGAGCGTTCTTTGGGCCCCGCGAGTACTTTCGCGAGGAGCAGTTCTCTGTATACGCAGTCCATTTCATTCGCGCAGCCGACTTTGAGAACCTCCTGCATCTTGTCCATCTGTTTTATCATCTGGTACATGTTGTACCTCGTGCCTATGAGCGTCATGGTCATGCGGGTGATGGAGGGGTCTTCCGTCGCGCAGGCGGAGAATGTCTCTATGTTGAATCCCCTACGGGAAAAGAGGGCGGCTATGCGTGTCAGAACCCCCGGGTGGTTGACGAGAAGCGCGCTTATGAAATATTTTTTTTCCTGTTCGGTCTCTTTGGTTTCCATGATTTGCTCCTTATAGGTTTTTCATCTGTTCGTCGTACGCTCCGCCCGGCTTTATCATGGGAAAGACGTTTTCATCCATGTCTATGAGGCAGTCAACGAGAACCGGAAGTTTCTTTTCCTCGGCAGTCTTGTAGGCTTTTTTGAGAACCTCCCCGATGTCTTCCTCTTTGGAAAGTGTCAGACCGACGCCGCCCATGCCGGAGATAATCTGGACGTAGTTTACGTCTTCCGAAAGGTTTGTTTCAGAGAACCTGTCGTCATAGAAAATCTTCTGCCACTGGCGGACGAGTCCCAGAACGCTGTTGTCCATGAGAAGGATGACCATGGGGAGCCTTTCCCGCGCCGCGGTAATGCATTCGTTCATGCACATTCTGAACCCTCCGTCCCCGCAAACCACGGTGACAAGTTTCCCCGAGCCGAATGAGGCACCTAAGGCTGCTCCCATGCAGTAGCCCATTGTGCCGAGGCCTCCCGAGGAGCAGAATTTTCTCGGCCCCCCTATGTTGAAATGCCTCGCGGCCCACATCTGGTGCTGTCCCACGTCCGTGACGAGGACCCCACCTTCGGGGGCGATTTTTGAGGCGGCGCTGATTATCTTTTCACCAAATCCCAAGGTGAGTTTTTCGTCCTCGGTCTTTTTTGAGGACGCTTCTTTGAGCCAGGCGCCGTTCTTTTTGTCACAAAGCGAGATGAGTTCTTTCAGCGCTTCTTTGACGTCGCCCAGTATCGCCACGTCGGCGTCGACGTTTTTGTCTATTTCGGCATTGTCGATTTCAATCTGCACGACAGTTTTGCCCTTTGAAAACGAGTTTCTGTCGAGGGCCACTCTGTCGGAAAACCTTGTGCCGAGGGCTATAAGAAGGTCGGAACTTCTGACAGCTTCCGCCGCGGCCACCGTGCCGTGCATGCCGAGCATGCCGAGGTTTCTTTCGTCGCCGTATGTCATGACGCCCTTGGACATGAGCGTGTGGCAGACGGGAGCGTTTATCTTTTCGGAAAGTTCGCTTATAAGTCCCGCCGCGTCGGAGGAAATCACGCCGCCGCCGGAGATTATGAGCGGTCTCGAAGAGGAGTTTATCGCCTCGGCCGCGTCTTTAAGAAGGTCCGGGTTCATCTTTTCGGGAGCGTACGATTTGGGTGTCGCGGGTTCGTATTCGCATTTCGCCTGCTGGACGCTTTTTAGAACGTCTATGAGGACGGGCCCCTTCCTCCCCGATGAGGCTATATGGAAGGCCTTTCTTATGATGTCGGCGAGCATCGTGACATCTTTGACTATGAAGTTGTGTTTGGTTATGGGGATGGTTATGTCGACGATGTCTATCTCCTGGAAACTGTCACGTCCCAAAAGGCTTCCGGGGACGTTGCCCGTTATAGCGACAAGGGGGACAGAGTCCATGAATGCCGTCGCTATCCCCGTGACGAGGTTTGTTGCTCCGGGACCGGATGTCGCCATGCAGACCCCGACTTTTCCGGTGACTCTCGCGTAGGCGTCCGCCGCGTGGGCCGCGCCTTGCTCGTGCGAAGTGAGGACATGTTTTATCCCGCCGTCCCTGTAAAGCGCGTCATAAAGGTCGAGGACGGTTCCCCCGGGATACCCGAAGACCGTGTCCACGCCCTGCTCTTTTAAACACTGTATGACTATTTCGGCGCCGTATCTCTCCATCATCTTTCTCCTTTTCAGCTGCCGTCTCTATATGGATTATATATAAAGAGGGTCTCAAAAGTCAACAAAACGCCTTGGGACGGGAAAGCTATCACGGCTGAAAAAGCCGGGATTTCTTGACACACCGCCCCCACGGGTATAGAATTTGCGGTGTGACGGGGCGAAAAACCTTCGCGAAGGGGGAAGACGTGGGCAAATACAAAAAATTTGACGAACGCGTGGAAAAAGTGTTCGAGTTCATCATGTCGTACCAGAGAAGATATCACAGAATCCCCTCTTACCGCGAAATATCCGAGGGGACGGGTATTCCGTCCATAAACACGATATCCAACGCCGTGAAAAAACTGACAAATGACGAGCGTCTCGTTAAACTGGAAGACCCCAGCAGGAGCGGGAAGTTCCGCGTCACCGGTGACAATGGGGACGACGGCCTCGTGCGTGCGAAGGTGGTGGGTTCCGCGGTCTGCGGTGTGCCCGATTTCATAGACGACGACTCGGATGAGGGACACGTCTTTTTGCCCGTGTCGATTTTTGGCGATGAGAGCATGACTCTGATGCGCGTCGAGGGCTACGGCATGACGAAAAGGGGAATTTGTCCCGGAGACATAGCTGTGTGTGCCGACAGGGAGCCTCGAAGCGGCGATGTTGTCCTGGCGTCCGTACCCGGCAGGGGCACAATCTGCAGAATTTTCACGGAAACGGACGGGAAAGTCTTTTTGCGCGCCGAGGACGGTGAGAATTTCCCTGACATCCCGTTTAACTCCGGCGAGGGGATGAAGACGCTTGGTGTGGTGGGATATGTCATACATGACCCCAACTTTAAAAAGCCTCTTAACTGACGCTTTCGCGGCCCGGGGTGAATTGAGGGGCGTTCGTGAGTTTCTCCATTGTGCTCCCTCATGCGTTTGTCATGGTTATTTTTGGGGGTTGCTGACTTGAATTGTCTTTTGTGCGATGCTATAATTTTTATAACAGAGGTTGAGCTGTATCATTAAATTCGAGGAAATTGAATATGGGAACGTATTTTAACCCCGGAAACGATAATTTCCGTCATTATATATTCGATGACATTTATGTCGACAAAACGGGTCTCATCACGGTTACAAACAGCTGTGTGTTTAAATCACGCAAATATATTTGTGTTACCCGGCCGAGAAGATTCGGGAAATCATATGCCGCTGACATGCTCACGGCGTATTACAGCCGCGGGTGTGATTCTCACGCATTATTTGACGGTCTTGTAATATCCAAGAGTCGTGACTATGAGACATACATCAACAAATTCAACGTTATCCATGTGGATGTTTCCGGTTGGATCAAGATGTATTCTCAGGAAACTGTTAAATATATGGTTGACAAACTTTACTCGAATCTAATTTCAGAGATTCATGACGAATATCCCAGTATTCCGGTTCCCGACGTCCGAGAACTTCCTATTTATCTTGACAAGGTATATAAGATGTCGGGGATTCCTTTTGTTTTTGTCATAG
>JAJQAJ010000063.1 GCA_021203865.1 Clostridia bacterium | reverse complement strand
CCACATATCCTCCCATGGTGATAGAGCTTAAAGTCAATAAATCCGCGGAAGGCGCCTTAAAACAAGCTCTTGACAGCGAATACTATGACGCTCTTTCCGGATATCACGGCGACGTCATACTCGTGGGGATAAACTACGACGATGAAAAAACGAAAGAACATACATGCGTCATAGAAAGAGTCCACGTTTGAAAATATACAAGCACCGAATTCAAATTCATCGGGAAAAACGACCTTTTTTGTCAAAAACAGATGCAAAATAAAAACGCCCATGAAGACATACTCTCACGGGTGTTTTGTTTTCAGAAATTTTACGGCATCACTTACCGTCGTAATTTCCGCCTTTTACGGACTTACGGGAGGTGTTCTGAGCGCCATTCCTCTCCATGACCTCGCGTTTTTCCGCTTCATCAAATTCGCGTTTTATGTCACAAAAAACTTTCGATTTTTCCTCGGGGGAAATCAACCGCCGCACGGTTATCAGACTGTCACCCGCGACTTCGACGGGGACAGCCAGGCATTTGGGTTCATCAAAGTTTTGTCCGTTTTCAGCGTCATAACACACCTTCATCTTGACAAGTTCACTTCTTTTCGCTCGCGACATGTATTCCTCCAAAGGCACACGGTTATAACCAAGCGCTGACACATGTTCGGCGTACGATATCCAGAAATGCCTGTAGTCACTTTCCTTTTCTTCCACGTACGCCATTCTTTTACCGATTTCATATCCTTTTTGATGTTTGGAATCTGACATAAGATTTGATTCGGATTCCGGCGCGTCCGTGAAATCATTACCCCTGTTTTGCTGTTCATGAGTTTCCGTAACTGACCCGCAGGATGATATTTCTCTCTCATCCTGCCCGTTATCGTCGGGGAAAAGGGCATTAAAATACTCGAGATCCGCTTTAAAGGCGATATCATACCGCTCATTTTCATTGAGAACTCTTTGAGGCGACTTGCCTATTCTTTCCTCCGGAACGACCAGTTCGACAGGACGGCCGTCATGTTCAACACCGCATCCGTCGTAGAAGGCACGGATTTTTACGAGTCCTCCCTTTTTGGCGAGTTTCATGTACTCGTCAAGATGAATGTATCCGTATCCGGCGGCGCCGTCACATTTCGCGTATCTGCGCCATTCGGAAATAATTTCTTTTTCGGTGTGCTTTTCGCCATCGCCAAAGGGGAGCCAAACGCTTTCAATTATTTCGTCGGTTCTTTTCGCAGAGAGGTTCTCGTCCGCGGCAGTAATTTCGTCACCGGACATCACGATGTCCTTTGTTTTTTCAGTGCACCGTAACACATTTCTCATCTCGCTTAATGAGTCAAAAAACTCGCCCATCTTCCCTTCCATGACCGCCCGACACGCATCCCGGTGCCTTACGGAAACATCCTCGGGAAGGCAGACACACGTTTCCGCCATGATGGGCGCGCCACCGTCACACGCTTCCCCGTCCGGTTCGATGCAGTATGTCCCCGTGACATTTCCGGACCCACTTTTTGACATTGTCCCGGACGCATGAACAATGAGCCTTCCTTCGCGAGCCAGAGAATGAACACGGTCGATGTCAACGATTGGCCGTCCTGATTCTATGCACCGGGCCGCATAATCAAGCCATAAGTCACAAAACCAGATGCCGTTCTTTCGTTTCGCTGCGTCGCTCTCTTTGGCGCACCGAATGAATACGTCGGAATCTAAGCTGTCAAATCCTGAATCTCCATGATTCGGAACGCGCACGCCGAAGAGTTTTGTCAGTTCATCCATGTTTCTGACGAACTCCCCCGCAGCCGCGGCGCTCATGGCATACGAACACCTCGCCGGAATCATCTCGTCAAGCGCATATGCTCTTTCGCCGTCAGAAAGTCTTATGTCAGCAAGGCATTCCGGCTTTGGCGCGGATATTTTTTTGTTTTTAACGCCCGGTCCTTCAAAAAAGTGCCATTCTATTATGTCACCCCTTTCAGCGAGCAGACAAAATTCGTTGAGGTCCCAAAAGTCAAACCCCCAATACGCAAAAAGCGTCGCATACCTTCGCCAATCCTCCGTGAGACGGAAACGCTCCTCGGTGAACTCACCGTAAGACACCTCATCCCCGGGCGCGGCGCCCCAGATGGTGACGAGCTGATTGTCTTTGCCGGGGCGCACCGGCACCGGCACGACGGGTTCAGGCACAGAGTCCGCGCCGGAAGAAAACCTTTCCATCAAAGACCGCCTCGTATAATCGGCTCCGAGTTTTCTCCCCCTCACAGTGAAAGAATTTTCGGGGTTGTGGTAAAGATACTCCGCGGGGTCGGATTTAATCTCGACGGGATATCCTTTTTCCGCCATGCGAAAAACAAACTCTGGCTCACACGATGAGGTCTCTATCGCCTCGTCCGCAGCATTACGCACATTCGAGACCCATGAACTTTCACCGCGCCTCGTAATATAAATCTCCGAGCGAGTGCGCGACGCGCCGTTCCTTTTGTCGAGGTCCCTTTCCTCTATCCCGTGCTCTCTAGATATGTCGTTCAGGACAATTTCGGCCCGCATCCAGTCTTTCCTCCACATCTGCATTTTCACGCCGGTTCTTATGTTCACGGCGTTGACGACAAAATGGCTGTGCGGACCCTTCGTGTCCTTCTCGTGGAGCGCCATCACCACCTCGTAGCCCGGGAAAACCCTGTCGACGAACTCCTCCGTTATATCCATGATTTCTTCCGGTGATACCCCGTCCTCCGCTGACGCGCCTATCGTGTAGTGATAGCACCGTTTGTCGGTGGAACTGGAAAACTTGCCGTAAAAATCCATGGTTGACCTAAACTGGTCTATATAACTTTCGTAGCTGTCCGACCTTTCGAGATTCCTCACCCGTATGATTGGAGATCTGCCCTCGCCGGTCACATACTTTATTATCCTTCTGGGACTCGAAGCGTTAGAAAGAGGAATCACCGTCAGCATCGGCACCTCCCAGCAAGACTTTTGAAAGATTATCGAGGACGGCGTCCGAGATTTCAAACATTCTCTGAAAGTAAGTCTCGCGTTCTTCGGACTTGTTTATTTCCGCCATTTCGGCAAGCCCGCGCGTCACACACTCGTCGAGACAAGCCATGTCGCCTCTGAGTTTGTCCTCTCCGGTTTGCATTTGTTTTTTCAGCGCCCCGGTGAAAAATTCACGTCTTCCCATGCCGCTTTCTTTGACTTCGCGGTTTATGATGTCAAACTCCCTCTCACTCACGGCAAAGTGAAACAACACGAGTCTGCTTTTTTCTCGGCTCATTCGACCCTCCCACGGCATACGCGTTCCAGATCCGCTTTTCCAGCATCTCCGCTTTGTTGAGAACCCTGCCGGCGTACCTCAAAATTTCGGGGTCCGCGTCCGGCTCCGCCGTCATAAAATCCAGCATGTCTGAGAGTTTGTTTTTCAGCTCTCTCAGAATCGCTATCGACGTGCCACAGTTGTACCTCGCTATAAGAGGCCTCGCACCCGCAAGTGAGAGCATGAAGTCGGTAATTGTGAGTCCGCTCTTTTTGATTTCACATCTAAAAAGCTCCATCTCCTCGGGAGTGAGAAGCAAGCCGAAATCTATCGGGCGTAATCTGCGATAGTCTTTGCTTTTGCAATTTGAATTTTTTTGTGTGTCAGTGTTTTTCGATTCCATAGTCCTCCCTGGTCTTTCCATGCGGAAAGTTATTTTAAAATGATGCATCCGGGTTTTTGGGGTCCACCCTTAAAATTTTTTAAAATGCCGCCTATGAGTTTTTTTGAATAATTTTCGACGGGAGCATATATTCCTGAAAACATAAAAGGCTACATGCCCTATATCCGTAATGCGGGTATATTACTCCACGCCCCTTAGGAAAAAAATTAAGATGTGTCGTACGTGCGCGTCATCCAGCCCTCCCAAAACGCAGATTTCAAGATTTTACTTGACATCGTGTTCCGTTTGACGTTAAAATGATTACGGAACAGAGGAAAAGAGTAAATAAAAACGAAGGTCAATAATTCGACTATAACCTACGGAGAGTATTTTATTCATTTATTTACAAAAGTAAACTCAAAAAACGTTAAGTTTTATTTTTTCATTTTAAAGTCACCTGAAAAACACCAAATTATCACATAATTAAAAAATCTCGTTCCGACATATATAAAATCTTTCCTACACGCTGCCAGGGCATGCTGTTTCACGAAAATTGTTACACGAAAGGCGAGGAGTGCCGTCCATGACAAATCACAACTTCGATGAAAAAGAGAAAAACTTCAATCTGAACGTCCTAAGATTGCGGGACAGAGTGTTCGGGCTAAGATACACCGACGTTTCGGCGATAAGCGCCCTTTCGCAGTCCACTCTCTCCGCCTACGCTCCGGTCTCCAATTCGGTGAAGGGGACGACCGTCTCCCCCACTCTCACCATAGGGAAAAAAAATTGCCGACATGTACTGCACGACGATAGAGGAGCTTACGGAATGCAGGATTTACGAAGACTGGGAAAAATCAACCTACCTTTTGGCCAAGTTCATAAAACGCGGCGGAGGTGTCAACGGAATGGGAACGCTCACCGAAATTCTCGATGAAGCCTCAAAAAAACCGACAAACGAGCGTTTTCTCATGGAAACGGTGACGCGCGTGTTTTCGGGCATAATCAAATCCAGGTGTGAAAAGGGAGAATATTTCGTCGTCGAAAATGACGAAGACATACGCGGCGTCTTCACGGAAAACTTCCGCGCGCTCGTCAAAAACACTGACGCCACATACCGAATGATAAATGACGGCACGAATCTTAGTCTCGGCAGTCTTTCAAGGCTTAGCGGCGGCGCGGAGCCCACTTTATCCGCCGTCGTGAGAATAGCCGGCTATTTTGGCGTGAGCATTACCGGGCTTCTTTCATTAAATCCAGGGTTCGATTTTGAAGAGATAAATAAATCACTGGCCTTACCAACGGTCCGTACCGGCATCGAAAACGCCGCGCTTCAAAAAAAGAAAAAGAAAGACCGTCTCGAGGTCATGGATTATGTCATGCTCATGGTTTTAGTGGCCGCGAAATAAAAACGCCGCCGCAAAACCTTAATTTCCAGAAATTTGGACCATGAACGGCCTATGAGCCTCATTTGG